>NZ_JAYFER010000210.1:0-28938 GCF_055795065.1 Lyngbya sp. CCY1209 | reverse complement strand
GCCGTGTGAGGTGAAAGTCTCATGCACGGTTTTGAATGGGAGGGGGAGAAGGTGACTTCTCTCTCGACCCCTAATTGATATGCAAAAGATACAGAACCCCGAGGTGTCTGGGGTTGAGTATCAGCAAGGCGAATTGCAGGGCTACGAAGTCCGAGAATACCTTCTAGAGAAATGGGAACGGAAATGTTCATACTGTGGTGCTGAGAATGTACCGTTAGAAGTCGAGCATATTCTTGCCCGCTCAAAGGGTGGCTCCGACCGCGTTTCAAATCTTTGCCTTGCCTGCAAACCTTGCAACCAAGCGAAGGGAAATCAGGATGTTCGGGACTTTTTATCAGGCAAGCCTGATTTACTGAGTCGGGTTCTCAGGCAGGCAAAGTCACCGCTTAAAGATGCAGCAGCGGTTAATTCAACCCGCTGGGCATTGTTCCATGCACTGAAAGAGACTGGCTTACCAGTAGCCACCGGAACGGGTGGGCAAACCAAGTTCAACCGGACTCGGTTAGATCTGCCCAAAGCCCATTGGCTGGATGCCGCGTGCGTGGGGCAAGTTGATTCGTTAGACCTGTTGACCGCGAAGCCGTTGCTAATTGCGGCGAAGGGGCATGGAACACGCCAAATGTGCGGCACTAATAAATATGGGTTTCCGACCCGCCATCGGTCACGAGTGCAAATCCACAAAGGATTTCAGACGGGCGATATTGTCAAAGCAACCGTTACGACAGGAAAGAAAGTTGGTTCCTATGTGGGACGGGTTCTCTGTCGTGCATCAGGCAGTTTTGACATTGCCACGACTGCTGGAAGAGTGGCAGGCATCAGCCATAAATACTGCAAATCAATTCATAGAAAGGATGGTTATTCGTATGCCTGAAAGAGTCATAAGATTGACGGCGGCTAAAGCCGCACGTTCGTTTTTCCTCCCCCGGCTAAAGCACGGGGGCTTCCAAACGTATCGGAGGTTATCGTGAACGAGTCCGAAACCTGGGATTATGAAACCACGGTGAATCGGGTGGAATCGGCGATCGCGGCGATCGAGTCCGGTCAACTGTCTTTGGCAGAAGTGTTCGAGCAATTTTCCGTCGCCACGGAAGACCTGAAGCGGTGCGAAGCATTTTTAGATCGGGGACGGCATCTTCGCAATCTGTGGGTGGAATCGTTGGAGGAAGATGAGCCAGAATTTTGAATCCGAACCCCCGATCTGGGAATGGACGCAAACGTTGGACTGGGCCGCCGGAGAGGTCAAAGCCCTCAGTCTCAGTCCGGACGGTCGCTTTTTGGTGGCCGGCGGCGGACAGATCGGCATCTGGGAGATGCGGGACGGGCGATTTGAACCGAGCCTCGCCCTGTCCAAATTGCCCGGAACGGCCTCGGCGGCGGCGTTTTCCCCGGACGGCGAATGGGTGGCGGTGGGGTGCGATCGCCACATGGTGCTCGTCGATCTCCGGGAACGAAAAGCCCGGGTTTTGAGCCTGGAATCGAGCCTTTCCGTCTGTTCCGTGGCCGTGAGTCCCGACGGGCGAGAGTTGGCGGCGGGGTGTTCGGACGGGGCGATCGAACGCTGGGATCTGGCGGCGGAACAAACCCGCCCGCCCCTCGTCGCCCACCAGTTTCCCATCTGGTCCCTCGAATTTAGCCCGGACGGCGCGTTGCTGGCCAGCGGCAGCGGGGACGGTACGGTGGGACTTTGGGAGGTGGAAACCGACGCGAACCGGGCGATATTGTTGGGCCACACCTTGCCCGTCCTCTCCGTGGCGTTCCGCCCCGACGGCTTGATTCTGGCCAGCGGGGGGTGCGATCGCTTGATCCGCCTCTGGTGGCTGGAGTTGGGGCGGGAGTTGGCGACGTTGGAGGGGGCGTCCGCTTCGGTGGAGGCGATCGCATTCGCCCCCGACGGTCAGACCCTCGTCGCCGGATGTGGGGATGGCAGCATCAGCATTTGGCCCGTGGACGCCGAGTTGCAGGTGGGAGAACCCGTCGCACCCCTTCGCACCCTCGATCGCCATCCGGCCGGCATCAATTCCGTCGCCATCGCCCCAACTTGCCTCGTCAGCGGCGATCGGGCCGGGACGATCCGGGTCTGGCGGCGGAAATTTTAGATTTTAGATTCTTCCCATCTTGCCTTCCTCCGCCCCCCCGCATTCCCCCGATCACAGGTTAGGGCTAGAAAGCCCCGTCGCTGTCTTCGCGGGGATTGGTTACCCACAAATCTGGCGTAAACTGGGGGGGTCTGGTGTAAAAATCGGTGATCACCCCGATCGCGGGGTTTCCCACCTTGAGGAGATTGTTTATGATTGACCCCAAGCATCCCACCCGTACTCGGCTCGGATTTTTCAGCCTCCTATTCGGCATCGTCCTTCTGACCGGTGGCGCGATCGCCCGGGCGGGAGGCCCGCCCCCCCAACAGGGCAAACCCGCCATCCAGGAACCGGCGGGGAAGCCGGTGGAAGTGGAGGAAGGCGCCGAAGGTGCCACGCCGTCCGCTCCCGCGAGCCCATTCCAACCGGGCGATCGGCCCGTGGAAGATACGGAAGAACCGCCGCCCCAATTTCCCCTCCCCAGCGCCCGAGTTTCCCCCGTTAACGGTCGGGTCACGCTCCGGCTCGTCAATTCCACCAATACTGTCGTCGAATACCAAGTGGTGGGGGGGACGAGACAGCGGATACTCGGCCAACAGTCGGAAGCCGTCCTGGAGAGACTGCCGATTCCCCTCAACTTGACCTACCAGCGGGGGGATGCCGGGTTGCTGCTGGTGCGCCCCCGGGCGGTTGAGAACGGCGTTTTGGAAGTTCGGTTCGATGTCACCGACGATCTCGATTTCGATACCAAATCTCTGAATATCAACGAACAGGGGACCGTCTTTTTAAATTGATCCCCATCCCATCCTTGCTCCTCACCCCGTTGCGATCCGATCGCGCTTCAAGTCAACGCCGAAGCATTTTCCGCGTTTCCCTCGTCCGGTGCCGCCTCCGCCATCGCTTCGCCGAGATAAATGGCGCGAATGTCCCGCGGCAGGGTCGTCTCCAAAATCCGATATCCCCGCTCCAACAGCTCCCGCACCTCCCTCGGAGAAATAGCCTCCCCTTCGGCCTGCAGGTAGGCGGCGATGCGGGTTTCGCTCCAATGGAACGTCTGGGCCATCAGCACCGTCAACCGCAACAGCGGCTCCATCTGGTCCAACACCTGGCCGACGTAGCACCACAGGGGCGGCGGACTGTCCGGAAGGGAATAATGGATCGACTCCACCGGCGGCAGTTCGGAGCGGTTGATGCAGATGGCGCTGACGTTGATAATCCAATTTTGCAGGGTGGCGCCCCCGTCCGCCATCTCGGCTTCCCGCAGGTTCAACCCCCGCATTTCATAAAAGATGTGGCGCCAGGTGAGGGCGAATAAATAGTCCGCCTGCACGGGGGATTTCACCGAATGGCAGATCAGCGTATAGACGATCAGGGCATAGCGGCAGAAAATGACGGTAAAGTATCGACCCCGATCCGGATGATTTTGAAACAGGGTCAGCAATTCCTGGTCGGTATGGTGAGACAAGGATTTGACCAGGGGATGGTTGGATTCGGGAAGGTGAAGCGTCTGCACCTTAATTTAATACTCCGAATTTTAGACGGCTCGATCGAATTTCTGTCGAATCATAGCCGATCTGTGGGGACAGA
Organism: Lyngbya sp. CCY1209; assembly: GCF_055795065.1. Classification (NCBI taxonomy): domain Bacteria; kingdom Bacillati; phylum Cyanobacteriota; class Cyanophyceae; order Oscillatoriales; family Microcoleaceae; genus Lyngbya; species Lyngbya sp. CCY1209. Next base: position 25,276 of record NZ_JAYFER010000210.1, on the reverse strand, counting down.
TCAAGCCGGGAAAGTCAAAAGTCAAAAGTCACGCATTCAAAAATTCCGGACTCTTCCCGCATCGGGAAATCTAAAATTAGGGCGCAAGCCAGGCGCCCCTACAATCTAAAATTCCCGACTCCCGACCCTCATCGCCGAGCATCTTCGACACCAACGGATTCCAACCGGATCGGTTGCAGCGTGGGCTCCGACGTCGGATTTGGGGTTATGATGGTCACGGCCAGGGGCAACCCCAAGAGCGTGACCCCAGCGAAAATTCGGCGTATCATCGATCGCATCTCCAATGTCAACGGGCGACCCTTCCATCCTGGCGCGATCGCCCGCCATTTTCCTTCCCCCAAAAGTCCCATTTTGATTCGGTTATGACCGTTTGGAAACCCCGCGATTCTCATCCTTCTTCCCGCGACGTTCGCGATGTCAAAACTCCGGCGATTCTCATCCTGCCGGCGAGTCTCTGGCTGGCGCTTTTTTTCCTGCTTCCCCTGGCGATCGTGCTCCTTTACAGCTTTTTACAGCGGGGCACCTACGGGGGCGTGATTTGGGCGTTCACCGCCGACAACTACCGCCGTTTGCTCAATCCGATCTATCTGGGAGTGTTTTGGCGATCGCTGCAATTGGCCGCGCTGACCACCGTCATTTGTCTGGCGATCGGCTATCCCCTCGCCTTCTTTATCGCCACCCGCCCCCCCCGCTGGCGAAACGTTTTATTGATCTTGGCGATACTGCCATTTTGGACGAATTTTCTGATCCGCACCTACGCCTGGATCGTCATTTTGCGAGATGAAGGCCTCATCAATACTCTCTGGCAAACCCTCCACCTCATCGACGAACCCCTCGATCTCTTATTCACACCCTTTGCTGTCACGGTGGGTTTAATTTACGGCTACCTCCCCTTCATGATTTTGCCCCTTTACGCAACCTTAGAACGGTTCGACTTTTCCCTCGTCGAAGCCGCCCAAGATTTGGGAGCCAACGACCTCCGCACCCTCCGGCGCGTGGTCTTTCCCCTGACGGTGCGGGGCATCGTCGCCGGCTCGATTTTAGTGTTTATTCCCGCTTTGGGGGCGTTTATCACCCCGGATATTTTGGGGGGTGCTAAAACGGTGATGGTGGGCAATGTGATCCAAAATCAATTCCTGCAGGCGCGGAACTGGCCCTTCGGTTCCGCGCTCTCAATTTTGTTGATGATTTTGGTGTTGATTCCGGTATCGATTTATTTTCGCCCAGCCGGTCTAAATCCCGATTCCGACTGATGGTTTCCGAGGCTCAAGATACTTGATGGTCGTCCCATTGCGGACATTCGGGGAGCGATCGCCCGCCCCAGTCGGGATGCACTTGCCCTTCGTAAATTTCCAGTTTCGAGGCGGGACTGTTGACCTGCCGCTCCAAGTATGATAAGGGCAGGACGACCGGCCAAAAGAGGGAGGCTATCCCCAACACTTGCCAGGAGGAGGCGTCGGTTTTTGCGGTGGAGCGATCGCGCCAAAATCCGCGAAACAAATAGGCAAAGGTCAAAATCGCGATCGCGACATATCCGCGTAACATCAGGTTAAAAACTAGCATTTTTTTCTCCAAAAATAGATTTTTGGTGACCGGACTGGACTGATGGTGAGAGTTCTCAATTGATCGTCCTCAGACGGGTCGATTCCGACGGTTCCGATCAATCGGTGAAGCGACGGGCGGGGCCGGCCTGTCATGACCGCCCCGGCTCCTCACTGATCAACTAGGTAGATGCGAAGACAATTATGCAACATTTGAATTACGCTATATTTTAAAAGATCAATTTTGAAACGGCAATCTCCCTTTTTTATGATCTGAAAAACAAATTGGCTCCCATCCTCCGCCCGCACCCCCCGGATGGGTGCGATCGCTTCCGTGGAGAATGTAGGCCCGGGAATCACTAAGGTAGATGAAACGCGGTATTTGCGCCCGATAAACCTGTTGAAACTCCGGTTTTTCTGCGAGGACGAGTGATTTCAATCTCTGTTGTGGGGCCTTTGACGGTTGGAGTCTGTGACGCCGGACACGGAGTGGGGATGAAAAAGTTGCCCCCGGCGGTGTTTCCAATTTGAGAGCTTCAAAAAATTGTACCGATCGCAGTAGGATGAAAGAACTATCCAGATTGGAAGCCATCCGATCGCCGGCATAAATTTGTATCAATTGTGACCAATCGTGACTTACTAATTCGTTCTGTCGGAAAAACCGGACTGTGGGCGAATGTCGCCCTCGGATTCGCGTTTTTGTACTTGCCCATCCTGATTTTGGTGGTCTATTCCTTCAACGCCTCCCGCTTCAACGCCGTCTGGACGGGATTCACCCTGGACTGGTATCGCAGTCTGTTCGGGGCGATGGCGGGGGAAACGGCGGATATCTCCACGGCGGGAGTCTGGGAAGCCTTATCCAACAGCCTGATCGTCGCGACGGTATCGAGTGCGATCGCCACCGTGTTGGGGACCGCCGTCGCCTTGGGACTCGAACGCCACCGCTTTCCGGGCGATCGCTTCCTGGAAGGATTGCTGTTTTTGCCGATCGTGATTCCGGAAATCACCCTGGGAATCTCCCTGCTGGTGTTTCTGACCCTGACATTTCGCATCGTCGAAAACCTGACCGGAATCCGCCTGACGTTGGGCCTGCCGTCCGTCATCGTCGGCCACGTCACGTTTAGCATTTCCTTCGTCGCCATCACCGTGCGATCGCGGGTCGCCGACCTCGACCCCAGTTTGGAAGAAGCCGCCCTGGACTTGGGGGCAAATCAGTGGAAAGCCTTCCGCCGCGTCACCCTCCCCCTGCTCTGGCCCGGGATTCTCAGTGCGAGCCTCCTGGCATTCACCCTCTCCCTGGACGATTTCGTGGTCACATTTTTTACCTCCGGCGTCGGATCCACCACCCTGCCGCTGTTCGTCTACGGGATGATCAAACTCTCAGTCACCCCCGCCATCAATGCCATTTCCACCTTGATGCTCTCGGTTTCCCTGATTCTGGTATTATCTTCCCTACAGTTCGGGGGAAGAATTGACAATTGACCATTGACCATTGACCATTGACAATTGACAATTGATCGTTGACAATTGATCATTAATTTTTTATCCTTCTGCTCCCGATTCTCCAAAACTGACTCCCTGGCAAACCGGATGTACCTGATCCGATTGATAACTGCTATATCGATAACAATAACAACCCATGATATCAGGTCCGCTCAAACAGTTATGATTCCTGCGTTTCGCCATCTTCTGAAGCAGCTTAAAACTTTTGCCGATTGCCGATTGCCGATTACCTCTTACCTCTTACCTCTTACCTCTTACCTCTTACCTATTGCCGATTGCCGATTGCCGATTGCCTTTTCTAGAACGATTGCGTAAGTATTAAAACGGACTTGATATGAAGCGACTATTGACATTGATCTTACTTTTTTTAATCGGTGCGATTCTGCCCTTTGGATGTACGGCCGGCAGTCCCGACGGTTCGCAGACGGGAAGCGGCGGCGACAAGGTTCTCAACCTCTATAACTGGTCCACCTACATCGACCCGGACGCGATCGCCCAATTTGAACAACAATACAATGTCAAAGTCAACTACGACACCTACGACAGCAACGAAAGTCTCTATGCCAAACTACAGGCCGGAAATCCGGGCTACGACGTAATTTTCCCGTCGGACTACATGGTTAAAATCATGATCGAACAAGGGATGTTGGAACCCGTCGATTTGTCGAAAATCACCAATCTCACCCATGTCGAACCACAATTTTTAAACCCCCCCTACGACCCCAAAAATCAATACAGCGTCCCCTATCAGTGGGTGACGTTGGGCCTCGGCTACAATTGGGACGAAACGGGTGCAGAAATCGACAGTTGGCAACAATTATTCGACCCGAAGTTTAAAGGCAAAGTTGCCCTTTTAGATGACATGAGACATACGATGGGGGCGATTTTGATGTATTTGGGATACGATCCCAATACCACCAACCCGGACGAAATTGCCGCCGCCCGAGATTTGATCATCGAAAATCGCGACAATATCGCCGCCTTTGTCCCCGACACCGGACAAACCTTGCTCAACCAGGGGGAAGTCAACCTGGCGATGGAATACAGCGGCGATATCTTCCAGGTGATGGCAGAAAACCCGAAATTGCGCTATTCTATCCCCAAAGAAGGGACGATCATCGGCATGGACAATATGGCGATCCCAAAAGATGCGCCTCACCCGGAGACGGCGACAGAGTTTATCAACTTTATTTTACAACCGGAAATCGGGGCAAAAATCTCCAATTTTATCAACTACGGTTCCCCCAACAAAACCGCGATCGCCCAAAAGTTAATCAAGCCGGAAAACCTAGAAAACCCCGCCATCTACCCGCCGCCGGAAGTCTTTGCAAAACTCAAATACCTGCAAGACGTCAAAGAGGCGACCCTCCTCTACGATGAAGCCTGGACGGAGGTTAAATTAGCCGTCGGCTCCTAAGTTCGCTGTCGAAATCAGATCAAGTCCGTTTTAATACTTACGCAATCGTTCTAGAAAAGGCAATCGGCAATCGGCAATCGGCAAAAGTTTGAAGCGGTTTCAGGAGGGACAAGGAAAACCGGGAATTCTAATGGTTTGAGCGGACATGATATCCAACCCACAATCAAAAATTATTAATTATTAATTGTTAATTTCATGAAAGATGCGGTCGAACTGGTCAATATTTGTAAATCCTTTCGGGGAGGGAAAAACCGAGAGGTGATGGCGGTTAATTCTGTTAATTTGCAGGTGCGGGAGGGGGAATTTTTTTCCCTCCTCGGGCCGTCCGGCTGCGGAAAAACCACCACGTTGCGAATGGTCGCGGGGTTTGAATTGCCCACCGGCGGGGAGATTTACATCCACGGCCAACCGATGCGCGATCGCCCCCCGTTTCACCGCCCGGTCAATACGGTCTTTCAAAATTATGCCCTATTTCCCCACCTCACGGTCCGGGAAAATGTCGCCTTCGGACTGGAGATGGAAAATCTGCCCTCCGCACAGATCCGCGATCGCGTGGCGAAGGTGCTGGATCTGGTACAATTGACCGAAATGGGCGATCGGCGTCCCCGCCAACTCTCCGGCGGACAACAGCAGCGGGTGGCTTTGGCCCGGGCTTTGGTAAAGGAGCCGGAAGTGCTACTATTTGACGAACCCCTCGGAGCCCTGGATCTGAAGTTGCGGAAACAGATGCAACTCGAACTCAAACAGATGCAGCAGCGGGTGGGAATTACGTTTATTTACGTCACCCACGACCAAGAAGAGGCGATGACCATGTCCGATCGCATCGCCGTCATGAACGGGGGAGAAGTGCTGCAGGTGGGCACTCCAGTGGAGATTTACGAGTATCCGAAAACCCGATTTGTCGCCGACTTTATCGGGGAGAGCAATTTTTTGACCGGACGGGTTGTGGATACGGACGAAGAGGGTGCGATCGTCCTCGTAGACGAACATTTACCCGTCCGAGTCGCCACCCCGGAAAATCTCTCCGTCGGACAGGTGGTGACGCTGACCATCCGGCCGGAAAAAGTCACCTTATATCCCGGAAATTACGCCAACATCGAAGGCTGGCCGGGAACCGTGGAAGAACGGATTTACATCGGAACCGACACCCGCTATCAGGTGAAATTGACGGAAAACTGCCGCCTCACCGTGCGACTCCAAAATTGGCACCGAGACGACATCGATCGCTATCAACTCCGTCAAAAAATCAAGGTTTTCGTACCCCCAGATAGCATCAATATATTGGGGAGTTGATTGTGTCAATTTGGGGGACTGAAAAGTTCCCTATTCCCTATTCCCGACTCCCGACTCCCGACTCCCTACTCCCTTCTCCGCCGCTGTGGCGAAGTAAACAAACCCATCATGGAACCGAGGAAGGCGCCGAAGATAAATCCTCCGGCGTGGGCCCAGTAGGCGACGCCGCCGACTTCTTCTCCGGTGGAAATTTGCAGGTTGAAACTGGCGACGCCGTTGACAAATTGGAGAATAAACCAGAAAACCAGAAAGAAAAAAGCCGGAATTCGGATGGGGATGGGGAGGGGAAAAAAGGGCAGGATTAAGAGTTTGGCGCGGGGAAATCGGATCAAATAGGCGCCCAAAACACCCGCGATCGCACCGCTGGCGCCGAGGGTGGGTATCACGGAAGTCGGGGAGAAAAACCCTTGGGCCAGGGCGGCGAGGACGCCGCAGGCGATGTAGAAAATCAAAAACTTAATGTGACCCAAACATTCCTCGACGTTGTTCCCGAAAATAGACAGGTACAACATATTTCCGGCGATGTGGCCGATGCCGCCGTGCAGGAATTGGGAGGTGATCAGCGTCAGCCAGACGGGGTTGTTGAAAGTTGACGCCGGGATGGTGGGGGGACAGGTATCGGTGAGGTGACAGGGGACGAAGGCCCAGGCGTGGAAGAATTGTTCGAGTTGTTCCGGTTGGGTGGCTACCACCACTTCGATCGCGAAGACGACGATATTGACGGCGATCAAAATTTTCGTGACCCACGGATCGATTTGGATGGGATTGTCGTCGTGGATGGGAACCACGGTCAAACACCTATTGTTGAAAAAGAATAGGCTCAACCATATCCCATCGGGGTCTATATGGCAAGGGCAAGGGGCGGAAAGAACTGACAATTGACAATTGATAATTGATAATTGTCGATTGTCACCTGTCGGAAACCGGGTTTTTTGGCGATCTGTTGCCGGACATATGATAATTTGGGGCAAATTGTCTGATAATGGTTTCGTTGGCAAGCTGGGGGCGACTCCTCACCGCCGATCGCATCTTCTTTCTGGAGGGAATGACTATGGAAACAGCATTTGAGAACGGGTGGGACTTGATTTCCGGCGCCGTGTCCCTGAATCCAGACGCCTTTCTCGAAATTGGCAATTTTCCCGACGGCCGAACCCTAGCCCTAACGGTGGTGTTGGTGGCGGGCCTGTCCCAGGCGATCGGCCAGTGTATCGTCCTCTTCATCAACCGCGTCAGACCCTTCCGCTTCATCCTCAGCCTGGGGATGGCGACGATTTTATTCGCCTTCACCTTTTGGTTTTGGGCGTTGAGCATCTGGTTTGTCGGCAATACCTTTTTCGACGCGGGATTGAACGCCCGCAGCACCCTCACCACGTTGGGATTGAGCTACGCCCCCCAAATATTTCGATTTCTGATGGGTTTGCCCTATTTCGGCATCCCCATCGGCGTATTTTTATCCATCTGGTCGTTATTGGCTGAAGTGACCGCCATCAGAGCGATCGCCAATTTGGACACCTGGGCCGCCTTTTCCTGTGTCGGGTTGGGGTGGGTGGTGCTGCAAGCCCTGCAACGCACCATCGGCCGTCCCATCATGGCCCTGGGTCAGGGAATGATGAATTTGGCCGCCGGAACCCGAGTCATCACCGATCGCCGGGAACTCAAACAGATGGTGATGGAAGGCAACTTTGAAAACCTCGACGACGTGGGCAACGAAGTCCTCCTCGACGCCACCACACCCCCCACCCCGGAGATCCGCAAGCGCAACCGGGCGCTAAAATTGATCGCGATCGCCCTGGTCGCCTTTTTCGTCTTCGTCCTGATCTCCTCCCAATCCCCCACCTGGTACGGCAATTGGTACAACGCCCTCGGCCGCACCCTGAAATTGGTCATCGACCTGACGACCATCAGTTTCATCGCCCTGTTCGTCTCCATCCTCCTCACCCCGTTAGAATCCCTGAGTTGGTGGGCCGGATGGTACGGCGATCGCAACCTCGAATACACCGGGACCCCCGTCCGGGAAGTCGCCGACCCCACCAGCGTCTCCCGCTACGTCCTCTATCTCGACGGCATCAACCAGGGCTATTCTCAATACCTGCCCGAAGTCGAAAATCTGCTCGACCGCCTAGCCGAAAGCCTCCCCCCCGACGTTCTGCTCGTCAAGGGCATCATGCCCTACACCGTCGCCAACAAACCCCTCGACGAAAGCGGCCCGATGGCGTTCATGTGGCGGATCATCGAATCCCTGACGGCCAAAAATCCCGCCAACCCCATCGGCTTTGTCGTCAACCTCCGCAACGTCGTGGCCGTCGCGATCGCCGCCGATCCCCGCTACGGCCCGATCCAAAACCAGAGTCTCGCCCAAGTCCTCTACGACAACCTGATCGGCTTCGGCTACCCCCTCGGCAGCGGCAAACCCATCACCCTCCTCGGCTACAGCGGCGGCGGCCAAATGTCGATGGGGGCCGTCAGCTTCCTGAAATACAACATCCGCGCCCCCATCGAGGTCATTTCCCTGGCCGGGGTGATCAGCGGCAACACCGGGGCGATGGAAGTCGAACGACTCTACCACCTCGTCGGCGAGAAGGATACCGTCGAAAAAATCGGCCCGATCATGTTTTGGGGGCGCTGGCCGATCGCCGTCCTCTCCAACTGGAACCGCGCCAAACGGCGGGGCCGGATCGCCTTGATTTCTCTCGGGCCGGTGGGTCACAATATGGACGGCGGGCCGATGGGAGAAGACGTCTTGCCCGACGGACGCACCCACGTCAAACAGACCGTGCAAATTATGAGCGGCATCCTGCGGCGGGATTGGGAATCGACGGGGTTAGATCCGGAGAAATTTATCACCGTCAGCAATTACGATCGCTACAAACAGGCCCTATTCAACCAAGTCGGCTACTTCCCCCTCGAACAGAAAATCAATCCGGACCGCTACCGGGCGATCGCCCCCTGGGTGGGACGTTTAATTTTGCCCGCCCCGGACGACCGCCAAACCGGGGACGGGGTGTGGTTCGAGATCCACCACGCCGACCACGCCCACCGACACCGCGTCGGACAGGTGGCGAAACTGCGCTGGAGTCCCGATCCGGACGTGCGGGCCTACGCCAAACTGGTGACGGTGGATGTCAATTTTTCCGACCAGGCCCGGGTCAGCCAACGGCAGGGGAAAATTCACCCCCACCGCCTCGACGGCCGGCCCGATGTCGGCCCCCTGGAGTCCCTGGCGGGCGCCCGACCGGAAGACGATATGTTGGTGGCCCTCCCCGACCCGGTGGCGGTGGAAGATGCGGAGTCGGAACACCCGACTTTATACATCCGACGCGATCCGATCCAGATTTCGGCGAAATTTTACGGCATCGTCACCATCGGCCAAAACTTGGGCGGCGACCTGTTTAAGGTCCGGCACTACAACCGCCAAACCCGCGCTTTCGACGGCGACGAGGAGATCGTCTACATCCCCTCCGTACTTCCCAATGGGAACGGGGTGTATTCCTCCAGCAACCGAGAATTGGAAACATCCCCCGCCAACGAAGCGGGATGGTACATCTACGGGGCGAGAAACCGCCAGGGTCGATTTACGGTGCAGGCGATCGCGCCCCGGGGACTGCTGGCCGTCTGCCCCGAACGGGTCATCTACGGCATCAAACCCGGTTTGGATTATCTCAATCACCACTACTGGGACAAATTAAAAGAAGAAAAAGGTCAGATCAAAACCGTCCTGCTGTATCCGAACGCCGAACCTTCGGAAGAGATCAAAAATCAGACGGCTATTTCGGAGTGGAAAGAGGGCGATCGCGCCCTGATGATGCACCTGTACGGGGGCATCGGCGGGAAGAAGGCGGAATTCGCCTCGATGGGAATCTACTTCGGCCACTTCGCCTTCGGCATTGCCCGGGTGGTCCGGGACCCCCTCACCGACGAACTGCGGTTCGCGATGGAATACCGCCAGATCTACACCCACAACGGCGACGGCATTACTTCCGGAACCAACGCCTGGGAGCGCTATGCGGGCGATCGCCAGTGGGGATGGATGGGAGTCCGCCCCCTGTGCGAAACCCTAATTAAATTTAGCCCCCTCACCGAAGATTACGACTTCGACGGCATCCAATTCTCCCCCCTGAGTTGGGTGGTGCGGGAATTGGATGTGATGGCAGCCCGCTACCGGGTCGGGGACGGCACGGGGACCACCTTCGTCAGCCCGATCAACTCCTGCTCTCAGGACTCCAGCCAAGCCCTCTACACCTCTCTGAAGCGGATGATGGCCCAATTTGAACTCAATCCCCTGATCGTCAAATGGATGCGGGAACATCCCACCCACGAACAAACCCAGCGCTTCCAATTGTTAGCTGATTTGGTGAAAACCCTGGAACACCACCTGACGCCGACGGGGAAAGTGCGCCCGGACTGGCGGTACAACGCCCCGAGGTTGGGGGATTTTCCGGTGGAAACGCCCAAAGATACCTTGATGAAAGCGATCGCGAGTTGGCGTACCCTCCTCCCCCGCTTGGTTCACGACGAGGTGGCGATGATTTTCCTGCAACTGGGGGCGTCGGTGTGGATACTCCGCACCAACCAGGTGGGGGGCGTCGATCCCGATATCGAACCCGTCGCCCCGACGGATTTCAGCGTCGCCGTCCCTAAAATCAAGCGATCGCGGCGCGATTATTGGGATTAATTTGATCGGGTGTCGGAATTGTCGGGGTGCTGCGTCTTGCGCCCCGACCCAATATTGGGAACGGGTACAATAAAATATAGCGCTGCTAGAAGAGGGTGTAGGGTGTAGGGTGTAGGGTGTCTGTATGGGAAATTCCCTTTTCATATCATGTCCGCTAAAACAGTTATGATTCCTGGGTCTCCTCGCCATCTTCTGAAACCGCTTAAAACTTTTGCCTATTGCCTGTTCTCGAACAATTGTGTAAGTATTCAAACGGACTTGATATGAGTAACTGTAAACAGACGAGCGCGATACCTGCGATAAGTCTGAATCCATTTCGAGGTATTTCTATCTTGACAGTCAAGGAATTTTTGGAGTCAGTATAGATATGGGACTCATCCGTGCAACTCCACAGTTTCTTTTCCCTGACTGCCAACTCCCCCGTTTCAAAGATGGCGGGAAAGATCGGGGGATTGGGGTTCGCTTTCTCGGAGCGATCGCTTGGCATCCAAGCTGACGGGTCCGGCGCCGAAGTAGGACACCATCATCAGAGAACCGATCAACGCCAGGTTTTTGAGAAAGGCGACTTTTTCGCCGGGATCGGCGATGAAATTGTGAAAGACGAGGGTTGTTGGAATTAAAAATAAGATTAAAATCAGCGCCCCCCAGCGGGTTCGGTAGCCTAAAATTAACGACACACCGCCGACGAGTTGGAAGACGATATTTCCCAACAACAATAAGGCGGGGATGGGCAGGCCGAGACCGGCCATCATCTGCTGGGTGTCGGCGAAGGAGAAGATTTTGCCGATCGCCGACTGGAGGAAAATGACGGCCAAAAATGTCCGCCCGATTAACGGAATGTAATTCATGATCGGAACCCCTAAATTAAATTGAGAGAACGGGTGCGATCGCCGTTTTTTGCGACGATAATTGAAAAACTCGGCGGCGGGATCTCGGCCTTCCAAAAATGCCACTTCGGGATAGGGCGGTGCGATCGCCCCGACGAATCGAGATCCCCAAAAATAATCCAAAATCCAGTTGTAAACCGCCCCCAACCGATTTCGCCCGCCCGGTAAATAAAACAGGTGGATCGCCAGCCAACCCAGCCAACCCCACACCCCGGCCAGGTTCAGGCGATCGGTATTGAGAACCCCGGCATTGCGGGCGATTATCGCGGCCCGTCCCTTATCCTCATACTGAAACGGTCGGGGGGATTTTCCGCGCAACTGGCGCAAAATATTGTCGGCGACGGCTTCCCCCCCCTGCATCGCTTCCGGCGCCACGCCGACGAGGACGCGATCGCCCGACTCGACGTAAGCGACATCTCCGATCGCGTAAACGTTCGGATCGTCGGGCAGTTGCAGTGTCGGTGCGACGGAAATCTTATTTTTGCCCGCCGTGGGCAGTTTCTCGGGGTCTGCGGCGAGGTCGGCTTCCACCCCCGCCGTCCAAATCACCGTATCCGCCGCGATCGCGCTGCCGTCGTCCAATTCCACCCCGTGGGGATTCACCGCCTCGACGCGGTGGTTGAAAGACAGGCAAACCCCCAATTTGCGGAGGTGGCGTTGGGCAAATTGGCTGGAGGATTCCGGGAAATTGGGCAGCAGGCGATCGCGGGAGTGCACCAAAATCACCCGGGTTTCCGAAAATAATCCCCGCCGGTCCAAGAGCGATCGCAATTCTTCCACCAGCCCCCCGGCCAGTTCCACCCCCGTCGGTCCCCCGCCGACGATCACGAACGTCAGCAACCGGCCGCGGACGCGGGGTTCGGGTTCGATAATCGCCCGCCGGACGCGATCGAGGATGTGGTGTCGCACGGCGATCGCATCTGGCAGGGAATTCAAGGTCAGGGCGTGATCCGCCGCCCCGGGGGTGCCGTGAAATTGGGGGCGACTGCCGGTCGCCATCACCAAAATATCGTAACTCACCTTCCCGACGTCGGTTTTCACCACGCGATCGGCAAAGTCGATGTCCCCGACGGCGGTTTGAATAAATTCCGCGTTGGGGTACTTTTGCAGCGCCCGCCGCACCGGGTAGACGACCTGGTAGGGGGAGAGTAACCCCGTCGCCACTTGGTAGAGGAGGGGGGTGAAGGTGTGGTAGGGATTGCGATCCAGCAGGAGGACGTCAACCCCGGCTTTGGCCAGCAGTTGGGTCGCTTTCAAGCCGCCAAATCCGGCTCCGACCACCACGACGCGATCGTTTGTTGCCACGGTTAAACCCCGATTTGGTGACTCGTTTCTGAATACGGTAGCAAATTATTCAGAATTTGGGGACGTCGGTTGGGGTGTGCTCGGTGGGGAGAAACAGGTAGAACCCCAGATGATTGGGAAGTTTGTCCCACAAAACTTAATTGTTAATTGTTAATTGTTAATTGTTAATTGTTCTTACGGATTCGGCGATCGCGTTTCGCTGTTCGGCGTCGTAGCCCCACCGTTTCAGAAAGTCCCCGTAGGTTCCCTCGCCGGTTTCGGCACTTTCCAGAAGTTGTTGCAGTCGGGGTTGGAGGGCTGGTAAATTCAGAGCGCGGATCAGTCGGGAACAGCGCGATCGCACTCGGTCGGAACTGGCGGTCATCTCCTCGTTTTGTTGGCGGCGGTGATAGATTGCCATCGCCGTTGACATGGCGATATTTTTGACCAGCAATTCGGAGACGATTTCGGGGGAAGATTCCAGGGCTTTTCGGGTGGAAACCGAGGCGTTATCGGCGATCGCGCGATCGTCGGTCAGGTAGGTGACGAAAAAGCCCCGGGCTCCGTTTTGGCTTTTCACCAGTTCGGAGACGGCGGCGGCGAACTCGTTTTCCGAGAGGGTTTCCGTTTCCCGTCCGTCGAGGAGGGACCCGGCGATCGCGATCGCCCCTTCAAAGGTGACGTTTTCCGGAACTGAGACAGAAGCGGTCATTTTTCGAGGGACTCCCAAACATTTTGGCCTCAGTTCTCCAGTATGCCACAATTCAAACAGTCGGCAGTTTCCCTTCAACTCTTATGGCGATCGTCTCTTCCCGCAAAGATTTTCCCGAACCCAAACGGCCCCGGGAGGGTGTCGCATCCTACCAAGTGAAACCGCAGGGGGAGGAGTCCCCGCTGACACCCCGAGAAACGCCCCAGGAGAAGGAAAACCCGAAACCGGAAGAAAAGATTCGCCCCCGGCGGTTAGCGGACTACATCGGCCAGCGGGACCTCAAAGACGTGCTCGAAATCGCGATCGCCGCGGCCCGGTCCCGCCAGGAACCCCTCGACCATTTGCTGCTTTACGGCCCCCCCGGACTGGGAAAAACGACGATGGCTTTGATTTTGGGGGCGGAAATGGGGGTCAACTGCAAAATCACCACCGCCCCCTCTCTGGAGAAGCCGCGGGATATCGCCGGACTGCTGGTGAACCTGAAGCCGGGGGAAATTTTGTTCATCGACGAAATCCACCGCCTCTCGAAAATGGCGGAAGAAATTCTCTATCCGGCGATGGAAGATTGTCGCCTCGATATCACCGTCGGCCAGGGGAGGAGTGCCCGGACGCGCAGCATTCCCCTGAATCGGTTTACAATTGTGGGAGCGACCACTCGTATCGGTGCCTTGACGTCGCCCCTGCGCGATCGCTTCGGTTTGATCCAGCGCCTGCGGTTTTACGAAGTCGATGACCTCGCCGAAATCGTCCGCCGCACGGCCGGAGTGTTGAAGACTCCCATCGAACCGGAGGGGGCCGCAGAAATTGCCCGACGCTCCCGGGGAACCCCTCGTATCGCCAACCGCCTGCTGCGTCGGGTGCGAGATTATTTGCAGGTGAAAGCCTCCGGACCCATCACCCGGGAAATTGCCGCCGCGGCTTTGGAACTGTTCAATGTCGATCCCCTCGGTTTGGACTGGACGGATCGACATTTGTTGCAGACGGCGATCGAAAATTTTAACGGCGGGCCCGTCGGTTTGGAAACGATGGCCGCCGCGACCGGAGAAGATGCCCAAACCCTCGAAGAAGTTCACGAACCCTATCTGATGCAAATTGGATTTTTGCAACGCACCCACCGGGGCCGGGTCGCCACGGCGGCGGCGTGGAGACATTTGGGGTATGAACCGCCCGAGGAACAACTTTCTTTGTTTCGTTAAAAGTCGGGCGATCGCCGACAGACGATCTCTCTCAATTGGATATGAAGAATCCATTCTTGACTCATTTTAAAACCGGGCTTCCTCTGCAAGTCATTTTTATCGTCCCTTTCGTGGTCGAACTGATCGTCACGGCTGGTATGGTGGGCTATTTGTCATTTGTAAATGGGCAGAAATCGGTCGATAATTTAGCCGAACAATTAATCGAAGAAACGGGGGACGCGATCAGGAAAAGAATTGATACTTTTCTCGAAGTTCCCTCCAAAATAACTCAGAAAAATCAAGATTTGATCGATACGGGATTGCTCGATCTTGAGAATATGGATCGGTGGCTCGACTATTTGTATCGAGAATATAAGAATTATCAATCCAATTATATTACGGCGATCGTGATCGCCAACGACGACAATGAATTCCGGGGAGCCGGACAAGCCGAAATGTTGGACGGTCGAGTGCTAAAAGGTGTGTCGATCGCCGGTGAAAAGACCAATTTTCAATGGCGGGGGTATGCGGATATCGAGTCCTTGAGTCTTCCCGATGACCTGTTTCGCCGGGATTTTGACATATCAATTGATAATTTTGATGTCAGGAATCGTCCCTGGTACGGGCAAGCGATCGCGACGAAAAAATCGGGATGGGTGGAAATATTTTCCAGATCATTTAATCAATCAATTTTGGTCTTCAGTTTTTCCCAACCGATTTATATCGATGGTGGCGACATTCCCAAAGGGGTGACGAGCGTACAGATTGACTTGTCCTTTCTTAACGATTTTTTGAGAACGTTGAAAATCAGCCAGTTCGGACAAATTGTGATTTTGGATCAATCCGGAAATTTGGTGGCAACTTCGACGGCAGAAACACCCGCTTTGGTTGGTGAAAATGGTCGGGCGAAACGGTTGATGGCGACGGGTAGCGAAAATCCGCTGACGCGGGCGATCGCCGGGCACGTTCAAACGGCGACGGACAATTTTTATCGCTTTTCAGATTTGCAGTTCGACGATTTTCGATTCGACGGGGAACGATATTTTTTGAGGACGATCCCGATCCGGGACGAACACGGGTTGGAATGGTTGGTGGCGATCGCCATTCCGGAGTCGGCATTTATGGCGGAAATTTATGCAAACAATGTCCGGACGATTATATTATCAGTTGTGGCTCTCGGATGCGCGATCGCGATCGGAATTTTGACATCCCGCTGGGTGACAAAACCGATCTTGCAACTCAACCAGGCGGCTAAACAGATCGCCGCCGGAAATTTGGAAACGAGCGTCGATCTGCAACGGGGAGATGCGATCGGAGAGTTGGGAATGTCGTTCAACCGCATGGCGTACCAACTCAAATCCGCCTTCGAGATGTTGGAAGAAAAAGTCAAAGAAAGAACCCGAGAATTGGAGGTAGAAAAAGAGAAAGCCGAGGTCGCGAACCGGGCAAAAAGTGCGTTTTTGGCGAACATGAGTCACGAACTTCGCACCCCCCTAAATGCCATTTTGGGTTTTTCTCAAATTATGACCCGCTCTTCCAATTTAAATCCGGAAGATCGAGACAATTTGCAAATCATCAATCGTAGCGGTGAATATTTGTTGACATTGATCAATCAGGTTTTGGATTTGTCCAAAATAGAAGCGGGAAAGATGACCGTGCATCCGTCGGATTTCAACCTGTATGCTCTCCTCGAGGATCTGGAAAATTTATTGTCTCTGAAAGCTCAATCCAAAAGTTTGGCCCTGAGCATCGAATGCGATCGCGCCCTCCCCCAATATATCCGTGCGGACGAGACAAAATTGCGGCAAATTTTGGTCAACTTACTCAACAATGCCATCAAATTTACCGAGGAAGGCGGGGTATCCCTGCGGGTGGCTTGCCAAAATGTATCCCGTCCGCCGCGGCCGATGACGCGATCGGGCGACCGTTTACTATTGTTTGAAATTGAAGATACGGGGGCGGGAATTTCGAGTCGGGAAATCGACCACATATTTGAAGCATTCGGTCAGACAAAAACGGGAATTGAAAGCCAAGAAGGCACGGGTTTAGGACTGACCATCAGCCGTAAATTCGTGCAATTGATGGGGGGCGATATGAGGGTCAAAAGTAAACCGGAGGTGGGGACGATATTTGCATTTGAAATCGCGGTTTCCGTAGCCGATGGTGTCCCATTATCACACCCAAAATCGACCCGCCGGGTCGTCGCCCTCGCGCCGGGACAACCGCGATATAAAATTCTGGTGGTGGATGATAAAGCCGTCAACCGCGCATTGCTG
This sequence comes from Lyngbya sp. CCY1209, assembly GCF_055795065.1. Lineage (NCBI taxonomy): Bacteria > Bacillati > Cyanobacteriota > Cyanophyceae > Oscillatoriales > Microcoleaceae > Lyngbya > Lyngbya sp. CCY1209. The sequence goes on along the minus strand of NZ_JAYFER010000210.1, from coordinate 8,516 downwards.
ATTAAACTGCTGCAACCGGTGGGTTTTGAACTGCGAGAAGCCGGCAACGGCCGGGAAGCGATCGCCATTTGGGAGCGTTGGGACCCCCATTTAATTTGCATGGATATGCGGATGCCGGTGATGGACGGCTACGAAGCCACGAAATCTATCAAAGGGACGACCAAAGGAAGCGCGACGGTGATCATTGCCCTGACGGCGAGTATCATCGATAATGAAAGGGCGATCGTGTTGTCGGCAGGATGCGATGATTTGGTCAGAAAGCCATTTCGAGAATCGGTTATTTTTGAGACGATCGCCAAACATTTGGGCGCTCAATATTGCTACGAAGAAGAACCGGCGATCGCCCCGAAAAACGTCGGCTCAAATTTGACGGCAGATGATTTCAAAGTGATGCCCCAATCTTGGCTGATGCAATTGCATCAGGCCGCGGTTGACCTGGACGACGATGTGACCTTACAATTGCTCGCCAAGATCCCATCAAAATATTCAGTTTTGGCGGAAAAATTGACCGATTTAGTTGAGAACTTTCAACTCAACACAATCCGACAAAAAATTGAAAAATTACAATCGGAGTTATCCGCAAATGGTAGCACAGTCAGACATCAATAGAGCCGGCACGATCCTGATCGTAGACGACAAGCCGGAAAACCTGCGAGTGTTGTCCAGAATGCTGACCGAAAGGGGATATAAAGTGAAAAAGGCGATCGACGGCGAGAGCAGTCTGATCGCCGCCAAATTCAATCCGCCCGACCTGATCTTGTTGGATATTAAAATGCCGGACATGGACGGCTACGAAGTTTGCAGGCAGTTGAAAGCCGACCCGAAAACGAAAGGAATACCCATCATTTTTATCAGCGCCTTGGATGAAATATTCAACAAAGTTGAGGCGTTTAAAATTGGCGGGATCGACTACATTACGAAACCGTTTCAGGAAGAAGAGGTGATCGCCCGCATCGAAAGTCAGATGGTCATTCAAGAGCAAAAACGGTTGTTGGAAATCAAGCATCAAAAGCTCCGGTATGAGATCAAGCATCGAAAAGAAGCGGAAGCCATTCTCTACCAATCTCGCGCTTTGATTTTGAGCGTTTTAAATAGTTCCCTCGACGGCATTGCCGGGATGGAAGCAGTCCGGGATACAAAAACCGGAAAAATTATCGACTTTAGATGTTTGGTCGTCAATCCGGCGATCGCCCGGATCTTCAATCGGGAACCGGAATATTTGAGAGGAAAATTGGTTTTTAAACGGTTCCTGCACAAACTGAAGTCGAATTTGTTTGATGCCTTTGTGGAAGTGGTCGAAACGGGAAAACTACTCGAACAAGATTTTTACTACGAATCGCCTCATTCCCGATCTTGGTATCACTTTGTCGCCGTCAAACTGGGGGACGGTTTTGCCGTCACCGTCCGGGATATCACCGATCGCAAACTGATGGAGTTGGAGTTGCAGCGTCTGGCGACTCTCGACGGCCTGACGGGGGTGGCAAATCGCCGTTCTTTCGATACCGCGATCGCCCGAGAATGGCACCGCTGTTTCCAGGAAAAAAAGCCCTTATCTTTGATTCTCTGCGATGTCGATTATTTTAAAAAATATAACGATTTTTACGGCCATCAGATGGGGGACGATTGTTTGATTAAAGTGGCTCAAGTTTTGACGAAAGCGGTCAAACGTCCGACGGATGTGGTGGCCCGCTACGGGGGCGAAGAATTTGCGATTATCTTACCCAATACCAATGCCGAGGGCGCGATCGCGATTTCGGAATGGATACGTCAGAAAATGCGACAGTTGTCGATCCCCCACAAAACGTCCACAGTTGGCAACTCCGTCACTTTGAGCTTGGGAATTGCCGGTCAAGTTCCCGACTCGGAAACGCGACCGACCGATCTGATCGCCGAGGCCGACAAGGCGCTCTACGAAGCCAAAAAACGGGGGCGCGATCGCCACGTCATCCGCGCAGTGAGTCGGGAAAAATAAAAATCTCCCGCAACCCGACAGGAGATTAATACAGAGTGAGAAGAATTGAGCGCAGAAAACAGATTAATCCATTTCTAAAATTTCGGCGTTTTGAACGACCACCACGGGCTGCCCTTCATATTCGGCTTCGATCTGCTCTTCAACATTCAGATCCCAAGTCAAATTATAATCCCGTTCAAATTCTGCGGAGATAAACTGGCGCACTTCCCCCGTCACCTGAACTTCCTGATCTTCGACGATCGGCATGGGCGATTCATCCGGCATCACGATCAGCACGGAATCTTTGGCCAACAATTCGTTCTCTTCCTGCAGACGGTAAACCCCCGGCGCGATCGCTTCTTCAATCTCACCTCTTATCGTCACGGTTTGACCGATAAATTGTTCGGTTTCTTCCGCCACTTCTTCCAAGTCGGCGACGGGTTCGACGGGTTCGGTGACCACTTCATCGTTTGTAATTTCGGGGCTGGTCGCCCGATTGTCATACCCAGCATCGCAGGCACCCAACAGTCCGGCGATGGAGACGATCGCGATCGCACCGGCTCGCTTCAGAGAAAAGATATTATTCTTTTTATTCTGTTTAATATTCATCATCAGTGGTGAAACCTCCTCGCCCTTTTATGAGCGTCTTTCATGTCGCGAATTGGCGGTCAATTGAACTCTCACATCGACGCCAACCACACTTTACAGTTTACAAAGAAGTTCCCCTGACTCCATCCCCCTAAATGTAGAAGGTGGATATTTGTCTGTCTCAAGAAAGAGGCGGCGATCGCGCCCCTTTGACCATCGCGACAGGGCGAATCAGATTCGCCCCGACATATTTTAACGGCTGTACATTTGGGTTAAATACCGCAGGCGATCGCTCAACGGATGCGTCAGCATCGTCGAACTTTCGTACCGCCAGCGCCAATTTCCGGCGTTTGTACTGGGGTCATTCATGCGCCCGCGAGTATCCAATCCGAACACATCTTGCAGGGGGAAAATCGCCAAATTTGCCACAGAACTGAGGGCTAAACGAATCAACGCCCAGTTGATATCCTCGATCGCCTCCGGGAACGCATAGCCGAGATATGTGGCGACGTGGTGGCGAATTTCCGGGCTGACGGTTTGCCACCACCCGACGCTGGTATCGTTATCATGAGTACCCGTGTAAACGATACAATTGCGGACATAATTGTGGGGAAGATAGGGATTTGTCGAATCTTCTCCGAAGGCGAACATGAGAATTTTCATCCCCGGAAACTCGAAGCGATCGCGCAATTCTTCCACCTCGGGGGTGATGATTCCCAAGTCCTCCGCCAACACCGGCAAACGCCCCAATTTTTGGCCGAGGGTTTCAAAAAATGCCGCCCCGGGGGCCTCGATCCATTCCCCGTTCAATGCCGAAGTTTCTCCGAAGGGAACCCGCCAATAGGCTTCAAATCCCCGGAAGTGATCGATCCGCACCCAATCCACATATTCCAACGTCGCCCGGAACCGTTCAATCCACCAAGAAAAATCCGTCCGTTTCAACTCATCCCAATCGTAAACCGGGTTGCCCCAAAGCTGTCCGGTGGCGCTGAAATAATCCGGCGGCACGCCCGCGATATAGGACGGGTTCAACGTTTCCGGATCGAGTTGAAAGTTGTCGGGGGCGAACCAGACATCGGCGCTATTGTAACAGACGTAAATGGAGATATCGCCGATAATTTTAATGCCTTTATTGTTAGCGTAGCGCCGCAGTTGCGTCCACTGTTCAAAGAACTTGAATTGCAGGAATTTGTGATAGAGAATTTCGTCGTGGAGTTGTTCCGTTTTTGCCTTCAACGCCTCCGGTTCCCGGCGGGCGATCGCCGGTTCCCACTGGTTCCACTCCTGGCCCCCATTCTCCTCCAACAACGCCATAAATAAGGCATAGTCATCCAGCCAAGTCGCCTTGTCTTTACAGAAGGTTTCAAAGGCTTGATTTGGGGTGCGGTTGAGGGAGTCCCGGAATTGTTGAAACGCCTGTTTGAGATAGTGACCTTTGTGGGAAATGACGCGATCGAAATCCACCCGGTTGGGGTTATGATTGTCTGGGAGGGGTTGCAATTCCCGTCCATTCAGCAGGCCTTCTTCCGCGAGGCGATCGAGGCAGATCAGCAACGGATTTCCCGCGAAGGTGCTGAAGTTCATAATGTAGGGGGAATGTTCGTACCCCGTCGGTCCGAGGGGCAAAATTTGCCAAACTTTCTGGCCGCTGCGTTCCAGAAAGTCGATAAACTCGTAAGCCGATCGCCCCAGATCCCCAATTCCGAACCGGCTCGGGAAGCTGGTGGGGTGCAATATTATACCACTGGCACGTTCAAGGTGCATAGTTATTTTATCTCAGTGTGGAGCATCTTTTCCTTCATACCACGGATCGTCCCCGCCGAAACCTGCCGGGGTGGTGAGAATTGCGGCGGGGAAGCGAAGATGGGGGCCCCGACGTTCCCAAACTTGGCAAAATGATAAAGTTGATAGCTGATAGCCGACAGCTATACCTCTTTTTTATACCATATTTCGCTTTGAAAACAACCGGATTCTTTGTTCAGACCACAGTTGGCTAAATTCCTTACCTGATAAGCTTTTCAGGCTTCTTGTCATCCCCACAGGAGGACAAATAACTTCTCCGTGTCCTCTGTGCCTCTGTGGTGTAATTTTCGATCGCTCCCCAGTTGACGCCAAAGGCCAAATCCTCCGTCCGACCCCTTCCCCGCCCGAATGTGGTTAACATAAGTTAATGAAAAAGTGTAGGACTGTTTTTCGGAGGAGAAGCGGAACGTGAATGCTGCCGAACAAGCGAAAAATCTGGAAGTTGCCAGCAAAATTGCCACCGTCGTCAACCTGTTCAAGTCCCAATTTCCCGATGTCCGGGTGGATCTCAAACCGTGGATGAACGACCCCGAAACCCGGGAACTCGTCGATCCGGACTCCATCGACATCGGCTTTCACTTTCCGGGACGGAGTCGCCTGATGCAGAGTCGGTGCATTTTAGTCCAGATCCGACTGTACCACGACCCCTTGGAGGCGCAACGGCGGGCGATCGGCGTGGACGCCGCCGGATACGACCACCGGGGACAGCAGTGGAAAGTCTCCACCGTGGAACATTGGCAATTTTTGGGGGACTCCCAACCCGAACCGGAGGCGGCGGACAAATTGAAACTCTTCTGCCGGCAAGTGTTCGAGTTATTCAACGGTGCCGATTCCGGCGTCGCTTGATATCCCGTTTCCCAAACCGGTCAGGTATAACAGGCAGGGAGTAGGCAATGGGTAGCACAGGCATCCTGCCTGTCACAAGCTAGAAGCTTGTACTACCGCGAAGCATACTGCTAGATGAATCACGGTTCGGCTTTTTTCATCTTTTTAACCGCCGTCAAATACTGCCCCAAAAACGGCAGTCCGCCGATCGCGGGTAAGAAGTAGCGGGCCGTACACAGCAACCCCAAAGCCGCCGCCACCGTCGCATCAAAATAGGGTTCGTAAAAAATCACCAGGGCGGCATCCCGAGTTCCCACACCGGCGAAGGTCAGCGGCAGCAATCCCGCCAAAATTGCCAGGGGGGAGAGGGCGAGGCTTGCCAAAAACGGCGCCCATGCCTTGAGCGCCAGAATAAAAAACCAGATCTGCAATAGGTGCAGAAACCAGATAAAAATTGAGGTGACGGCAATTTTAATTAACTGTCGTTTGTCGCTCCAAAAATAATCGTGCATTTCCCCCCAAGAGACTTGCAATTTTTGCAATTTGTCGCTAATTTTATTTGGGGCAATTTTTCGGGAAAATCTGAAGAAAATATCGGCGAACTGGCGCGAGCCCAAAATGGACAGTCCCACCGCCAAACCCGCCACCACGCCGACGGTCATCGTCCAAAAGAGGGGGTCTTTTTGAGGGTATAATAACAGGCCGAAGACGCACCACAGCAGCAGGGACAGCAGGTCGCAGGATTTCTCGAATACCACCAGGGACAGGGACAAAGAACCGCTCAAATAGCCCCGTTCTCGGATGAAGTAAGCTTTGGCGATGTCGCCCATTTTGGAGGGCAACACCATGTTGAGGACGCTGGCGGCGAGGATGAGGCGGTTGGCTTCCCCGAAGCCGAAGCCGGTCCCCTGCGGCACGAGTTGTTGCAGCCGCCAAGCGGTAAACATCGTGATGGGGATGACCAGGCCCAAACTAACGGGCATCCAGAAGCGATCGCTATTTCGGAAAATTTCCGCCAACCCCCGCAGGTCGATTTTCGAGTAAATAATCGATAAAATAATAACGCTGACCGCAATTGAAATTAGCCGCTTCATCAATATCGCTCCGATTTCAGGGTTTTTTGCGATCGCCGTATTCGATCCGACGCAGCCGCAGTTGAATATCTTCGAGCATTTTTCGGTTGACGGCCATCAGATCGGCGATCAGACCGAAAATCCACAATTGAAAGCCGATCAAAATCAAAATAGCCGCCAAAATCAAACTCGGCGTCCGGGCGCGGGTCTGCCCGTCCAGCAGCATTCCGCCCCCCACCTGATCGCCAATATGATCGCCGACAAACAGCACCAGCCAGCGGACGCAAAGCAAGATCCCCAAACCCATCGGCACGCTTCCCAAAAAGCCGAAAAACCGCAGCGGCCGGTAGGTGATGAAAATCCGAAAAATGGTCAAAATTGACCGCCAAATGTAAGAAGAAATACTCTTAACCAACCGCGACGGCCGCAGGTCAGAATTGGTGCGGACGGGGACAGAAACGATCGCCATCCCCTTCTGACCGGCTTGAATAATCGTTTCCAAAGTATAAGTATATTCGTTAAAAACATTGAGTCTCATCGCCGCCTCCCGGCTGAACGCCCGAAACCCGCTGGGGGCGTCGGCGACATCGGTGCGACTGGCGAGGCGGACGACTCGACTGCCCAGTTTTTGCAACAACTTTTTAGTGGGTGAAAAGTGCCGAATCTCCCGAATCGGGCGGGCGCCGATCGCCACTTCTGCATAACCCAATAAAATCGGTTCGATCAACCGGGGAATATCATCGGCACAATATTGATTGTCGGCATCCGTATTAACAATAATATCCGCCCCCGCTTTCAAAGACGCTTCAATTCCGGCCATAAACGCCCGCGCCAACCCCTGATTGTGGTCGAAACTGACGATATGATCGACACCGCAAGCCCGGGCAACTTCCACGGTGCGATCGATGCTGCCGTCATTGACAATCAACCACTCGACGCGATCGACACCGGCAATTTCTCGCGGCAGTTCCGACAGCGCAATCCCCAAGGTTTTTTCCTCATTAAAACAAGGAATCTGAATAATCAACTTAGTCATGACAGCCATTAATAATTGATAATTGATAATTCATAATTGATAATTGTTGATTTTACCGAGTCCCACAAAATCTGCGCCATCTGCGTAATCTGCGGACATGGAATGCAAAATCGGGAGTCAAAGAGCATTCGCTCTCAAATTCCCGATCCCCCCGATAACGATCACCTTCCCCGGCACTTTTTCAAACAATTTATACCGTCCTAATTTTAGACGGATCGTCAATTCCCAACTCTCCCGCGCCCAAACTCATGCTGATATCCAACCACGGAGAACGGGTGATGGGGGCGCTAGTGGAAATGTAATCGACGCCGGTTTCCGCCACCGTCCGGATGGTTTCCAGGGTGATATTGCCGGAAGCTTCGATTTGGATGCGGGGGTTGTACTCGCGAATTATCGCGATCGCCTCCCGCATCATCTCCGGCGACATATTGTCCAACATGATAATATCGGCCCCGGCGTCCAGGGCGGTCTGCACCTGTTCCAGGGTTTCCGTCTCCACCTCTACGGTGAGGGGATAGGGCATGGTGGCCCGCACTTTGGCGATCGCTTTTTCGATCCCCCCGGCGGCCAAAATGTGATTATCTTTGATCATTACCGCGTCGTCGAGTCCCATGCGGTGATTTTTCGCCCCCCCGACTTGGATGGCGTATTTTTCCAGCAACCGCAGTCCGGGGGTGGTTTTGCGGGTGTCCACCAGTTGGGCCGGTAAATCGGCGATCGCATCCACATATTGCCGCGTCAGCGTCGCGATGCCACTCAGTCGCATCGCCAAATTCAGGGCCACCCGTTCCCCCGTCAGCAGGGCATCCAAGGGGCCTTCGAGTTGTAAAATCACTTTTGAGCGATCGCAGGTTTCCCCCTCCGCCGCCGTCGGCTTCACCCGGACGCGATCGCTCAACAGTTGAAACACCCGCGCCGCCACCGGCAGTCCCGCCACGACCCCGGGCGCCTTCGCCGTCCAGTGGGCGGTTCCCCACAGGGCCTCCCCCGCCAACAAAGAGCCCGTGGTGCGATCGCCGCGACCGATATCTTCGGCCAACCACTGCCGCAGGAGGGGGTCTAAAATAATCGCGGGGGGCGCGATCGCGGATTGGGGTTCGTTCATGGGTTGACGTTCCTAAAAACTAAAGCTTCCCAACGTTTGCCACTGTCAGGAAGCTTTAGTTTATAATTATCCTGGCACCTTGCTATTTTCCCAGGCGGCTACCCGCCAAGTATCTTCGCCGTTTCAGCGTTTCAC
>NZ_JAYFER010000209.1:0-24319 GCF_055795065.1 Lyngbya sp. CCY1209 | reverse complement strand
GAAAATCCTAAAGTTGTTGCTATTTGAGGATATTAGCTGCACCATTGATATCGGCATTAACTAATAAACCATGGTAACGGCAGCGATCGCATCGGTGGCAAAGCCGGAAACGAGCAACTGTTCGGCGATGCGGGCAACGATCGCATCTGGGGAGACGACGGCGACGACCTGATCCGGGGCGGAGGAGGCGATGATATCCTCACGGGGGACGATTTCTCCGGCGGCTCCGGTTCCGATACCTTTTTGCATGGGAAAGCGGGAGATTTTGTCGCGACAATCGATAGGGCAGGCAACAGGCGATCGGGACAAGAAGCGCCCGCCGCCTGAGTTTCAGAGGAGTTCGATGTCCCAACCACCCGGGCGACTGCTATAGCTCGGGAATCGGGAATCGGGAATCGGGAATGGATTTTCCCGACACCCTACGCCCTACACCCTACCCCCTATCAAGGCAATTCCACCGAAGTCGGCTTGGCGATGTGGGGCAGTCCCCAGCCCAATTTTTCCCGCAGGATCTGGAAGAATTCCGGCTCTTTGAGGCGGACAAACCGGGCGGAATAGGGCGATCGCTCCACCTTCACCCGATAGTCCGGCAACACGAAACAGCCGCCGTTCCCGTCCACCACCATCACCAGTTTGTTGGGGCTGACGGGGTAGATGGTGACGATTTCGTTGTCCGCGTACACCAGAGCCCGGGACGCCAGGGAATGGGGGCAGATGGGCAACAGTTGGAAGACGCCGACTCCGGGGGTGACGACCGCCCCCCCGGCGGAGAGGGAATAGGCGGTGGACCCGGTGGGGGTGGAGATGATCACGCCGTCGGCGGCGATGTCCACGGGGGCGTGGCGGCCGATCGCCAACTCGAAATGGCACATACAGGTCATCGGTTCCCGGTGCAGCACCATCTCGTTCAAACACAGGGCTTCCCAGAGCAGGGTGTCGTTGTGGAAGACCTGCACCCGCAACATGGCCCGCTCTTCGATCGCGTACTCCCCCGCCACCACCGCATCGATGGCGGGGGGCAGTTGGTTGAGGTAGGTTTCGGTCAGGAATCCCATGTGGCCGGTATTGATGGTGAGCATGGGGATGCCTTGGGGGGCCAGTTGGCGGGATGCGGAGAGAACCGTTCCATCACCCCCCAGGATGATGGCAAAACTCATGTCGCGGTCGAACCCCGGCGGTGCCAACCGTTCGATGGGTGTGTGGCACAGGGGGCGGTCGGGATTGGAGTACCCCAAAATTCCCCCCATCCCGGTTGCCATGAACACGTCCCAACCCAGACTCGTCAATTTGTCTTTTAACGCGATCGCACTCCGACAAGCGACGGACTTCGCGTCGTTATATAGAATCCCTACTTTTGGCACGGGAATGAATTGAACTTAGGTTGATCAAAAATAATCGGGTCGAAAGATACTCGGCGCTCCATTCTACCACACGGACGAAATTTCGGCGATCGCCAACTCACCCGGCGCCCGGCGATCGCCCGGAAAGATGGGGCGCTAAGATTTGAACGGACTGCGCTTTTTTTGGCGCTGTTTCTGCTTTTCCCGCTCGTATTCGAGTTCTTTGAGCTTTTTCATGATCCGGCCGAAGTATTCTTGCAGGTAGCTTTCCAGGGTCGTGGTGTCTTCGGGGTCGATGCCGAGCACCCCGTAGGTTTCATCCATCGACGCCTTCAGGGGTTGCCCCGTCGCCAGCACTTCCACGAAGGCGAGGCGATCGGAAATATTCAGACTCCACTGAAAGAACCGCAGGATTTTGCGGGTGACGCGCACGATACTCGTGGGGGTGCGGGTGATGCGGGCCTGTTTCCCGGAGAGGCGTTCGCACTGGCGGATGATTTCGTCCGCCGTCCAAGCCCGGGACCCCACCACCGGAAAACTTTTGTTCTCTGTTTCCGGAACCGATAGGGTGCGGACGGCAATTTTGGCGATATCTTGGGTGTCCATGTAGGCGATGGGGGAACTGACCCCCGGAACCCACACGGACTGGCCGTCCAAAATGGGGATGGCGAACTGGCCGATCAGACCTTGCAGGAAGCCGCACGGCCGCAGGATCGTGTAGTTGAGCCCGGATTCGGCCAAAAACTTTTCCGTGCAGCGTTTGATCTCCAGCAGCGGCACCTGGGGATACTTTTCCGCATCCAAGAAGGAAAAGAAGATGAACCGTTCTACCCCCGCCGCTTTGGCGGCTTGGATGAGGGAGACTTTCCCGTTCCAGTCCACGTCCGTGATGCTCAGAGAATCGGTGGGTCGGGCCGTCGCCGCGTCGATCACGACTTTGACCCCTTCGAGGGCGGGTTTTAAGGTTTCCGGCTCGCACAAGTCCCCCGGAACCAGTTCGGCTCCCCATTCTTTGAGAAATGCCGCTTTTCTGTAACTTCGCGCCAAACAGCGGACTTGATAGCCTTCATCCAAAGCGCGGCGGGCTACCTGTCTGCCCAGGGTTCCTGTGGCACCGACAATTAATAACGTCATGAATACCCGGTATGAAGCTTAAACTTTACTTAAGATGGTATCAAAGATACTCTCATTTTTTTACAAAACTTCACAATTTTTTTGTCAGAGCCGGCACGTCGGCCCCCGAGTCTGGAAGGGAGCCGAGCGGAGCGGCCCCCGGGACTCTCCCGAAAACCGTTTCGATGTCAGCTCCGAAGCCGAGTTGACGGGTTGGGCTCGGACCGAAACTCAGATTGAGACGGGGACATCCGCCGCGGGGGGGACAATTATTCCCCACCCTGGAGTTTGAGCAGCAGGAAACCGCCACCCAATCCCACCAGAATCAGGACAAAGGACAGGACGGCAGCATTCAAAATTTCACCAGCCATGACATCGATCTCCTCTAAAATTGCAATTTTGGCTCTGTCTATTTTACGGGTTGGAGGGAGCGATCGCACGACGAGTTTCTCCGGGGTAGAACGTGCGGCGCTTCCGACGGGACTCCCTAAGGCTCTCGGAGTGCGGCCGCGATCTGCGATCGCGCCAACCCCAGCGTCAACCCCAGGACCGCCAGATTGACGACCATATTTTTCACCGACCCATTTTGTCCGTTCCAGGCTGCAAAAATAATTTCCAATAAAATTGTGGAGCCGACAGCCGCGGCGGCGATCGCCAACCCTTCCCAGCGGTTGACGGGACGCAACTTGACGGCGATCGCGGCCCAACCCATCCCCGACGGTACAAATATTAAAAAACGGTAGGTGAATTGATAAACGGCGGTGTCAAATGCGGTGACATCGATCCGTCTTCCGGCGGCACTCGCCGAGCCGATAAAAAAGATGACGCCGGGGGTGAGTTCGAGGCGAAATTCCGATTCGACCCGATCGATATAAAATCGCAAGTTGAAGCGGTCCCAAGCAATGATGACGTGATGAAATCGGGAATCTCGAAATAGATTTGGGACGATCAATTCCGGATTTTCGCCATTTTTCCCCGTCAGGGGAGTCCGCAGGCGGAGGAGGAGGTCGGAGCGCAGTTGTGCGACCGTCAAGTTGCGATCGTAGGGACTCCCTGAAATCGAAACAATTCGCGCCGGACCGACTTGATAGCTGTCGGCGGAGGCGATCAGGATGCCGATGGTAAATGCGGCGGTTTCGCGGATGTTTTGAATGGCAAATGTCGCGGGTTCTCGGGTTTGCAACCACCGTTCGGAATTGATAACGACGCCGTTTTGATGTTTGAAATGGTTGGGGACGGTTCCCATCCAAACGAGATCGGGGAGGTGTCCGGCGCGATCGCGGTAGGGCCCCCGACCTCGGAAATGGTAGGAAGCGATCGCGGTTTCGGCGGTCGTTTCGCAGGACTCGGGGGTGGCAAAAAGTTGCGAAATTTCCGATTCGGAAAGCCCGGAATCGGCGATGCAAAGTGCGGCGATCGTCCCGTTCCAGGGTCGCGGAGCGTCGATTTCGTTGCCGATAATTAGCGGAAAATTTTCGTCCCAATCGTGGAAATTAATGGATTGTTTTAAAAGTAGGGATAAGATGAGGAATAACCCGGTATAGGCGGCTAAGGCGATCGCCAACTTGGGGACGGAAATCCACCGCCAGAACCGACCGAAACTTCGGTGGAGCCAGTTCCCCACTTCAAACCGCCAAAAATGAAAGCATAAAGCGCCCAATATCCCGCCCATGACCCCGAAAATAATGTCGGTCATACTGGTAAATCTCGACGGAATAAAAAGTTGAATTGATTCTTCTGATACGGCGATAAAAATACAGAATATGCAGGAGAAAATTAGGGTATTTAAATCGCAAAATTGGCGACGAATCTTGAAGAAACCGGAGGCGGAAAATCCCAAAATAAAAAATAAAACTAAACTCAGTATAATTTCCCCGATATCTTTCCAATGAAAGAGGCGATCGCCGGCGAATATGTCGGGTATTGCAGCCCCAGAAATTGGACGGCTTGTTTGAATATCAAACGGAAATAATGCGACGATAAAAATTAATGACAAACTCAAGATCGACAATCTGACCGTTAAAAATTGAAGTTTGGAGTTCGCCACGACTGAATCGGCGTTTTTTTTTTGCGAATTCATAATCTTGAATTGGGGACTGATGTCGGTAAAAATCGAGCGATCGCCGTCGATCGAAATCCCCCTCCCGCGTCAGAAAGGGGGATTTTTAAAATTTAAGAATTGGCGGTCACAACTCAGTTCAAGCTGGCGGACTCGGGGACGACTTCCGGCATGGCTTGGGGATCGAGAAGATGTTGAACCCGTTGTTTTAACTGGCGATCGCGGGCCTCCATTTCCGGCGTTTGCGGTAAATCAAAAGTCGCCAACACTTGTTGCCAGCGATGCAACCAGTCGTGACGTTGCAAAGCATTCAATATGTTGTCGCGACGAATCCGAGCCAGCAACTCGGGTTGGGCGTTCAATTCGGCGATGACTGCGGCTATATCGCAGGTATTGACATCGGTTTCGATGACGGCATTCAGCCAATCGAAAAGTTGACGATAGATCTCCGTTTCCGGCGGGATACCTAACATCACCGTTCCAGCCGCGGCACCTTCAAAAAAGCGGTATCCAATTTCCTGTTTGTATCCCGTTTCTTCGGGTCGGTTAAACTTGGCGTAGTGGACGATGCTATAGCGACTCCGCTTGAACAAGTTGGCCAGCAACGACCGATGGGCGATCGGATCGTCTACAAATAATTTTTGCCGTGAAGCCGTATCGTAGTAGTAGAAGAAATCCCGTTCGTTGGCCAGCTCCAAAAGGCGGCGGTGGACATTCTCGGAGCGTCGTCCGACGTAACAAACATCGAGATCGCGCCGGGATTCTAAGGAGGGGGGACTGAACAAGAGCGTATCCACCGCAGGGGGCAAATAGCTGCAGGGCCGATTCACCCGCCGAGATAGCGCCTCGATGGGGTGATTGTGGCCGACAAAGATATGATCGAAATTTTCAAACGGTCCCTGTAGCAACTGCCAGTTATCGAGATCTTTTTCCCAAACTTCGATGATATAACAGGCGACGAAACGGCAGCGATCGCGCCATTTTTCGATGCCGTTCAGCAAATAGGTTTGCCAGGGATTATCCAAGACGACGAATAAAATATCGTAGTCGCGATCGAGTTTGATCTGGGGGGAAAAAGAGGCGATCGAGTTGGAAAAATTTTCCGATTTTGTGAGGGATTTTGCCATACGATAGAGTTTGCGACTGTTCGGAAACTCCCGAGTCAGATTTAAGATCTCCACGGTGTCAACCGTTGCCATTAAATTCTCAAATTGGTACATACAGCAATTGGCAGCCTGGTTATTGATGGCGCGGAGAGAAGGTATCAACACTCGCGGTTCTGGAGCCAACGGTGTCGCATTCAAAGAAGAAAAAGTGGTACTCGTTTTCATGTTTTTAAAATTGGGATGAATTTATGGGCTTATGGTAACTGAGAGTCGGGCATTTGTCAAGCTTTTTTTTAGGGAAATTTAGCGGTTTCATTGAGAATCACGGTTACGGGGGTTAGAGCCAGAAAACTCGTCGATCCGATCGCGCAGAATGCGGCAGGATGCTGACAACAATGTGGCGGATTCTTTCCGGAATCAACATTTCACAAAGTTGACCGTCACCGATCGCATATGGGAACCGACTCCGACACTATGACCGCCGGTCATATCCCGAAAATTGGATTTGTATGAAAACGACAGGAAGGGTCATAAAAACCAGACTGGCGACAAAGTTGATCACCTGAAATTGAGATGGGATGATCTGGGCGATCCACAATTCTAACAAAAATGATGAAGCCAAAATAATGCCGCCGACAATGACAGAGAAATACTTTTTGCCTCGCGCCGAAATAAAGTTCGATAAGATCGCGAGCATCACTCCTGGAGGAATCAAGATCGCCCCGCGATACAATAATGTATAGAGCGATTGATAGTCGGGATTAAGCTGCATTTTTCCGGAAAAAATTGAAAAAATAAACCAAAATAATGCGGCATCCGGAGTGAACTCGATGGTTTGAACATGGGGAAGGCGATCGCCCGATATCTTCAAAACATATCCATTGTATGTAACGATCAAGGTATGGGGTCGGGTATCGGTGAAAAAATTCGGCAACGTGACGCTCGGTTCGGCCCCATTTTCTCCGGTCAGATGCGATCGCAAACGGATGTACAAATCCGAACCCCACTGAGCCAATGTGAAGTTGCGATGCAGTGGACCGGAAGAAAGGGTGATGATACGCGCCGGTCCGGTTTGTTGGAGATGATTGGTTGCGAAAGTTATTCGCAAGGTAAATGCGGAGGTTGTGCGAATCTGTTCGTTCAAAGGAGTGGCGGGTTCGGAAGTTTGCAGCCAAGATTCGGAACTGACGCGGACTCCCCCATCGGTTGACGGTTCTTGCGGTTGCGTTCCCTTCCAAACCAGATCGGAAAGGTGGCCGTACTCATCGGCAAAAGGTGCCGTGCCGACGAAGGGGTAAAAAACTGCGAACCGGCCGTCTATCTGGGGACAAGATGTGCCAAAAAATTCGTCGATTTGATTCGCAGGAACCGCGCGATCGAGCCAACATACCTGCTCAACTCGTCCATTCCAAGGCCGATCGCCGTCGGCTTCATTTCCGATGGTCAATGGAAAATCCGGATTCCAGTTATTCAGTCGGGTCAGATATTGACTCGCCAATAGTAATATGAGCGTCAATCCGCCACCGGAAAAAATGATAATTTTGACGACCGATCCCCGACTCAAAAATAATTGTAATTTTTCAAAAAACCGAATTTTAGATGAGTATTTCAACCCGATTTTTAGCAACAAAAATCCAAGAGTTCCTCCCAAAGTATTTAAAATGATGTCGCTCAAGGTCGGAAATCGGGAGGGAAGAAAGATTTGGACGATCTCCACTGTTACCGACAGCAGACAGGAGGCGATCGCGACCGTTATCAAACTCCCCCATAAGCCGAGTTTTCGAGGATACAGATAAGCCGAAAGTCCGAATCCAAAGGGTACGAAAAAAAAGAGATTGGCGACGACATCTTCTCCCGTGGTTTTGGTGATGAACTGTCGGGCGATAAAAGTCCAAGAAATCGGCTCATTAACCGAAAAATTAAATGGCAGTAAAGTGCCGAAGAAGACCAATATCAAACTGAAAAATATAATTGCGATCGCCAATTTAGGGGGAAACAGTAGATGATTTGACTCGGAACGATTGGGACGCATATATTTCTCCGACATTGATATCTAATATCAAAGCTATAACTCAGACAAAATCATCAGATTGCTAACAAAAAAGCCTTGTTTTGATGAACAAGGCTCCGAAGTTTTACTAAAACTGTTCTCAAATCGTCGATCGCAGCAGACTCGCTTTTTAGCGCGATCGGATAACCGGCTGTTGACTGCCACTCTAAAGCGGAATCAATTCCGTCGAAACCCCCATTTCATCCAGCATCTTCTGAATTTCCGGGCAGTAAATGGGGTTCATGACGATCACCTCGTCGGGTTTGAATTCTTTCAAAAACTCCGGCGACATGATTTCGTGGCCGACACCCGGAATAAATTGTCCGTGTCGGTGGGGGTTGATATCGACGATGTACTGAACCTGATCTTCGGTTTTCAAAGTGGTCAGGAACGCCACGCATTTGGAACCCGAACCCCAGACGACGACCCGCTTCCCGTCATCCTGAGCCTTTTGCAGGTGATCTTTCCAGTATTGAAGTTTGCCTTGAATTTGAGTGGCGAAGTGCTTCACATCCGCTTTGACTTGTTCTTGGGTTTCTTCAAAGGGATGGACTTGATCGGAAGGTCCGGAGACGGGTTCGGCTTCGATCAAAAGATATTGGTCGCCATAAGCCAGATACACATCAGTCACTTCAAAACCGGAAGCGCGGAACAAACGCGCCAAAGTTCCGGGGGTAAAATAGGAACAGTGTTCGTAGTAGATATCCTCGAACGCCAGATCTTTAAGAACCCGGCCCATATCGGGAATTTCAAAAAAGACCGAAGTTTTGCGATCGCCGATCGAACGCCGCACCGTCCCCACAAATTCAGCCGTCGGATGGACGTGTTCTAAAGTGTGGCGGCAGCAGATAAAATCGCCCACATATTCCGTGTAGCGTTCCGAGTAATAATCTTGGATGAAGCGGATGCGCTCCGTCGCCGGACTCTGCACCCGTCCCACCACGGCGGAGGGGTCAATACCCACGCCCCGGTTATTACCCAACTCGCACATCAGCACCAGAAAATCGCCTTTGCTGCAACCAATTTCAACCACGTCTTTTTCGTGGAGATCGTACTTGTCGATCAGGCGTTGCGCCAGTTCCAGGGCGAACTTATTAAAGGTGGGAGAAAAGCTCTGTTGATCTTCGTAATTGGGAGCGTAAGCCGACCACTTGGAATCGAACTCCGTGTTGGTAATAAAACCGCAATTTTCGCAGTATCCCAGCACCACGTCGCCCCGGGGGAAATCCAGCGCTTCCTGGCGGCTGGGCATCATCAGACAACTGTGAACGGGCACGTCGCGGACTTCAAAGAAAACCAACAGTTCGTGATGGCCACAATTCGGACAGGTGTGCTGGACTAACTTGAATTCTGGTTCGAGATTCGGGCGATTTAAAACAGATTGATCGCTCATATTAATTTCCTAAAATGCTGACGAATGCGGGGTTTCAAATGCGGGCGATCGCCGCCCTTTATAACTCGGGTGCGATCGCCCTTTACAGCTTCACTCCACGACTTTGGGAGTGGGAATGGGAATGATAAACTTACCGCCCTGCTGTCGGTACGCTTCCTGCTGTTTCATGATCTCCTCGGCGAAATTCCAAGCCAGAATCAACACATAATCCGGCCGGTCCTCCAATAACCGAGACGGCGGCACGATCGGCAGGTGGTTGACGCTCATAAAGCGGCCCTGTTTGAACGGGTTCAAATCCGCGATGTAATCCAACAGCGTCTTGTCGATGCCGTAATAGCTCAACAGGGTGGTCGCTTTCGCCGCGGCACCGTAACCCACCACGGTTTTACCCTGCTTTTTCAAGTCCCAGAGGATATCGAGCAGGCCCTTTTTGACGGCTGCCACGCGATCGGCGAAATCCTTGTAGTAGTCGATGCGATCGACCCCCAATTCCTTCTCCTTTTGCAGCAGAGATTTCACCGAGTCCTTGACATCCTCTTTGGGCTCCACAAACAGCCGCAAAGAACCGCCGTGAATCGCCGTGCGCTGGATGTCGTTCAGGTACAGGGAATGGCGCCGGAACAGCGCATCCAGAGCCGTCACCGAAAAGTAACACAGGTGTTGGTGATAAATGGTATCGAACTCGCAATGATCGACCAAATCGACCACATAGGGCGCTTCGATCACCGCCACTCCGTCCGCTTTCAACAGCGTCGCAATTCCCCCGACAAAACCGTTGAGATCCGGGACGTGCGCCAAAACGTTGTTGCCCAGAAAAACATCCGCCTCTTTGCCCTCAGATTTCAGTTTCTTCGCCAAATCCTTCGTAAAGAAGTCGTGCAGCGTCGGAACCCCGGCTTTCTGAGCGCTTTCGACGGGACCCGCGGCCGGGTCGATCCCCAGCACGGGAATGCCCTTTTCCACAAAGTTTTTGAGCATATACCCGTCATTACTCGCCGCTTCGATAACCATGCTGTTGCCGTCGAGCTTTCTGGATTCGATGATGGCTTTGGCGCTATCTCCGAAGTGCTTGAGCAAGGAAGCGGAGACCGAGGAAAAGTAAGGATAATCCCGGCCGAACAGAATTTCCGGCGGAACGCTGACGGTAATTTGAACCAGCCCGCAATCCGGACAAAAAGCCAGTTCTAGGGGGGCGGTATATTCCGGTTTGTCAATGTTCTCGCGGGTAATCAAACCGTCGGCGAGGGGCGTATAACCGAAAGAAATGATCGACTCCAGGTTATTCGACCCGCAGGAACGACAGGGAGGCATTGAATCTGGCATATTTTGAAAGTTCCTTATCGACGGGGTTCAGACGGAGACCTTGGCAGTCCGCCGCAAGTTGGCATCCAGAGTCCCTTCCGAAAGCAGTTTTTGAATGTGGGCGATGCGCTTGTACCGTTCGCCTTCAAATTCTTCGAGGGTCAGCCCGATTTTCTGATAGGCGGCGTAGAGTTCTTCGGCGCCGCGGCGGGCGTTCCACTGGGGTTTGAACTCCGGCAGCGCTTCCAGAATTTTGCTACAGTTGACCCGATAGCATCGTTTGTCCGGCCCGCCGTCCGCCGCATATTCGATGGTGCAGTTGGGGACGATTTCCTCCACGATGTTGGCGAGATCTCGGATGCGGTAATTATCCTCGTTGCGCCCGACGTTGAAGGCCTGATTGTGCACCACTTCCCGGGGGGCGTGCAGGGCGGCGATGAAGGCGCGGGAGATATCTTCGATGTGGACGATGGGGCGCCAGGGGGTGCCGTCGCTCTTGATATAAACCCGTCCGGTGGTAAATGCCCAGGCCACCAGGTTGTTGAGTACCAGGTCGAACCGCAACCGGGGCGAAACGCCGTAGGCCGTGGCGTTGCGGAGGAAAGTCGGGCTGAAGTTGTCGTCGGCCAGTTGGCTGACATCCTGTTCGACCTTGACTTTGGAGGTGCCGTAGGGCGTCACCGGGTTGAACGGGGACTCTTCCGTGAGCCAGTCTTCTCCCCCCGCGCCGTAGTTGCTGCAGGATGACGAGAAGATGTAACGGGGGACGCCGGCTTCTTTCGCCAGTTTCGCCAACTTCACGGAGGCTTGATGGTTGATCTCGTAGGTGAGCTCGGGGTTGAGGTTTCCCAACGGGTCGTTCGACAAGCCGGCTAGGTGCAGCACGGCGTCGAATCCTTCCACATCTTCCCGCTCGACGTCGCGGATGTCTTTGCGGATTTCCGGGATGTCCGGAATTCCTTCTCCGAAGGTGCACTGCTCGAACAGGTCGCTGTCGAGTCCGACGAGTTCATGCTTGTGCGCTAACAGCATGGGGACTAACACTGTCCCGATATAACCCTTGTGCCCCGTCACCAGTAATTTCATCTTCTTCTCCCCAAGTTTTCCAAGGTGCTGATCCGGTTTCCCACAGCGTTTCCAAACGTTTCTTGTCGCGAATGGTATCCATACACTGCCAGAAGCCCGTGTATTGATACGCCATCAACTGACCGTCTTTTGCCAGATTTTCCAGGGGTTCTTTTTCCCACTGGGTATCGTCCCCTTCGATGTAGTCGTAGACTTGGGGTTCGAGGACAAAAAATGCGCCGTTGATCCACCCCTCGCTGATTTGGGGCTTTTCTGAAAATTCGACGACCTGATGCCCGTCGATCAGCGGGAGGCCGAAACGGGCCGGCGGCCGCACGACGGTCATGGTTGCCAATTTTCCGTGGCTGCGGTGGAACGCCAACAAATCGTCGAGGTTGATATCGGATACGCCGTCTCCCCAGGTCATCATGAACGTTTCGTTATTCATGTGGGGGATGAGGCGCTTGATCCGTCCGCCGGTGTTGGTATCCCGTCCGGTGTCGAGCAATTCGACCGTCCAATCCTGTCGATAACTGCCTTCGCGATCGACTTGACCCGTACCGAGGTTGACGGTGAGCTTGCTGCTGTTGAGCGAGCAGTAGTCAACCATATATTTCTTAATGACTTCTGCTTTGTAGCCGAGGGCGACGATGAAGTCTTTAAACCCGTAGTGGGAATAGTGCATCATGATGTGCCAGAGGATCGGACGTCCCCCGATTTCCACCATCGGCTTGGGTTTGGTTTCTGTTTCTTCGGCTAGGCGGGTTCCCAAGCCGCCGGCCAGTATTCCAACTTTCATAATGTTTTTTATTGAGGGCGAGAGTTGATCAACTTATGAGTTAAGTTCCCGGATATCCGACCCGTTCGGATTGTCCTTCAAAGCCGGCATTCAGCTTTCTTGCCAGATCGGGAATTCCCATGAAAACCCATCCGGTCTGGACGAACCGACCGAGCTTAAAATCCCTCTTGGGACAGATGTGTTGCTAACACATGAGACGTATGATATTCCAACGTGCTAACTGCGTCTAGAGGTTTTTGTAAAACTTAACTTTTGTTTGTGTGAAGCTTGTGTAAAAATGTTGCAATCTTAAATAGACATTTGTCCGCTCAATTGGATGGGATCGGGTTGAGCTGAGACGGGTTGGCTGAAAGTCGAGGGAAGGGTGGCAATGAAGAAACGTTTGGCAGTGACACTGGGAGATCCGGCGGGAATTGGACCGGAGGTGATTTTGAAAGCGTTAGCCGATCGCACCTTGACCGCAAAATGCGAGATTGCGGTTGTGGGGAGTCGCCAGACGTTAGAGCAGACGTATAAATACTTAGAAAACTGTGGAGAACCGATCGCCGATCCCGACGATATAACCGTGTTGGATGTCGATCGCCCCCTGGGAGAGGAACCGATTAGTTTGGGAGTCGGAAATGTGGCGAGTGGCGCGGCGAGTTTTGCCGATTTGGAAACGGCGATCGCCCGCACCCTGGCGGGGGAGTTCGGGGGAATCGTCACCGGACCGATCGCCAAAACCCACTGGAAAGCCGCCGGACACGACTACCCCGGCCAGACCGAATTGCTGGCCGAACGCGCCGGGGTGAATCGGTTCGGGATGATGTTCGTGGCGCGATCGCCCCACAGCAATTGGACCCTGCGGACGCTACTCGCCACCACCCACATTCCCCTGAGTCAAGTTCCCAAAGCGCTGACGCCGGAATTGCTGGATTTAAAACTCGGTTTATTGATCGATACGTTGCGGCGGGATTTCGGCATCGATCGCCCCAAAATTGCCGTGGCGGGACTCAACCCCCACAGCGGCGAAAACGGCCAGTTGGGGACGGAAGAAAAAGACTGGTTGATTCCCTGGTTTGAACGGCAGCGCGATCGCTATCCCCACATCCAACTCGACGGCCCGATCCCCCCCGATACCCTGTGGGTGAAACCGGGTCAGGCCTGGTACGGCCGAGCGAAAGCGGAAGACGCCCACGACGCCTACATCGCCCTGTACCACGACCAGGGCTTGATTCCGGTCAAATTGATGGCGTTCGATCGCGCCGTCAACGCCACCATCGGCCTACCCTTCATCCGCACCTCCCCCGACCACGGGACCGCCTTCGACATTGCGGGGCGGGGCATCGCCGATGCATCGAGCATGAAAGCGGCGATCGAAGTGGCGATCGAATGGGTGAATCGGCGGGGAGAAATTCATTGATAATTTACAATGGAAATTGACAATGAATTGAAAATTGATAATGGTCAATTCTTCCCCCGCCGTATACCCCGATGAAAAAGGGTTAAGATTCCCCGTACAGATCGATAAACTGTTCCGGGGGATGAAGGCACACTTCCAGGAGGTCGTCGGGGGTGTAATCCGCGCCGCCCTGACTCATGCCCACGACGCAGAACGAATACTGTTCCGGGAGGAGGGAACGGCCGCAACTTTCCAGCACGTTGAGCGGGTCGGCCCCGCTACCGCTGGCGGTGATGTTGAATACGCAGGTCGCCAGGGCTGCCGGACGGCGGACTCCCACGCATCCCAACACGGCTTCCTCGGCGGCGATGCCGGTATCGTTACCGATCCGAACCACGCATTCGGCCAGTTGGCTGGGTCGGAGCGCCATCGCGCAGGCTGAGGCGGTGATTTCGGGGGAGAGTCCGGCTTCCCGCAACCCTTGTACACATCTTCCGTAATCTTGTTCCCCCACCAAATCGAAGGAGGGAAAGGCTTGCAGGGGTCGGGCCGGCATCAGGGCGGACAGGATGCCCAGAGTCGCCAGGGATAGCCCCCAAGCCCGCTTGTAAAAATTCAGCATCGGTTTAAAAAATTCTCGACAATCAATATATAGCGCCGCGTGCGGGGAATAGGGAATAGGGAATGGGGTGTAGGGTGTAGGGAATGTGAATGATCAATTGCCCTTGGGATTGCCCGTTTTTGGTTTCGCGACTTATACTAGAAGATTGGTGAAAATTTTATGTTGCGAGGAAGTTAAATGTCTCGATATCGAGGGCCCCGTTTGCGGATTGTTCGCCGTTTGGGGGATCTGCCGGGGTTGACCCGCAAGGCAGCCAGACGGTCCTATCCCCCCGGCCAGCACGGTCAGGCCCGACGGAAGCGATCGGAATACGCCATCCGTCTGGAAGAAAAGCAAAAACTGAGATTCAACTACGGCCTGTCCGAACGGCAACTGCTGCGTTACGTCCGCAAGGCCCGCCGCGCCTCCGGTTCCACCGGGCAAGTGTTGTTGCAATATCTGGAAATGCGTCTGGACAATACGATTTTCCGGTTGGGGATGGCCCCCACCATTCCGGCGGCCCGCCAGTTGGTCAACCACGGCCACATCACGGTCAACGGCCGTGTGGTGGATATCGCCAGCTACCAATGTCGCCCCGGAGATGAGATCGGGATCAGAAATCGGGAAAAATCCCGCGAAATGGTGAAGACGAATCTCCAGTACCCGGGTTTGGCGAATGTCCCCAGTCATTTGGAGTTCGACAAGGGAAATCTGACCGGGAAGGTCAATGGCGTGATCGAGCGGGAGTGGGTGGCACTCTCGATCAACGAACTGCTGGTGGTTGAGTTCTACTCCCGTATGGCTTAGTTCTGTATATATATCGCTGTGCGCCAGGTGTGGGGTGTGGGGTGTAGGGAAAGTGAAAAGTGACCCATTCCCTATTACCCATTCCCTACTACCCATTCCCTATTACCCATTCCCTATTACCCATTCCCTGGGCGTGGCGCTATAGGTTAACCGCCAATTTGGGACATGGTGCGGGTGTAGCCGCCGCTGGTTCCGGCGTCCCGCTGTTTGAAGTTGATGTCGGGTTTGATGTCGAGGAGGTGGCGGACCCGGTTTCGCAGGTCTTCGTAGGATGCCCCGTCGCGGAGGGCGGTTTTCAGGTCGATCTGGCCGGTTTCGTTGAGCAGGCACGGCCGCAGCCAGCCGTCGGCCGACAGGCGCATCCGGTTGCAGCGATCGCAGAAACATTCGGACATTTGGCTGATAAATCCTAGAGTTCCCTCGGCGTCGGGGATTTGGAAGACGTCGGCCGGACCGTTGCCCGTGACTCGGGATTCGACTAACCCCCAACGATCGCGGATCTGTTGTCGGAGGGTTTCGGACGCCACCCAACCGCGATCGCCGAACAGTTGGCCGTTGCCGATGGGCATGAATTCGATAAACCGGACGTGCCAGCGGCGATCGAGGGTCAAGGCGGCCAGATCCAAAATTTCGTGGTCGTTGACCCCCGGAATCACCACGACATTTAATTTCAGGGGGTCGAACCCGACCCGGTGGGCGGCGCGGATGCCCTCCCAGACCTGTTGCCAGCGATCGCGCCCCCGGTTGCCGATGATTTGATTGAAGGTGTCCGGATCGAGGGAATCGAGGCTGATATTGACGCGCCTCAACCCGGCATTGTAAAGCGGTTCGGCCAGGGGGGCCAGCAAAAATCCGTTGGTCGTCATTGCCAGATCCCGGGTTTCCGGAAACGCGGCAATTTCCCGCACTAGGTCGGTGAGTCCCGGACGCAGCAGGGGTTCGCCCCCGGTGAGGCGGAAACGGGTGAAGCCGACGGGAATGAAGACTTCCCGCAGCAGGGTCAGCAGTTCTTCGTTGGTGAGGAGGTTCTGTTGCAGGATGTAGTCAATTTCCGCCCCTTCGGGCATACAATACTGGCATCGAAAGTTGCAGCGATCGATCAGGCTGACGCGAAGATAATCGACAATATTCATGGAGGTGGGTTCAGCAGACATCTGATTTTTGATATTGTTACATTCTCGGCTCCGAAGCGATCGGGGGGGAGTCGGGGATGGGGAATGGGGGATGGGAGACGGTTGCCCAAAAAAAATAACGCGAGAGACTTGTGTCATCCCGCGTTCGATTTTAAATTGGGAGTCGGGGCGTTTTAGACGGCTGCCGCCACCTTTTCGTCCTTTCCGACAAGGCGCTCGTAGGTCGCCCGCATCTTCAGACCCACCAACACTTGGAACAGTCCGCTGCCGTCGTTGGAACCGGGGTAGTCCTGGTGTTCCCGCAGCAGGTGGGTCAGTTCGCCGTAGTATTTGGTCGCCACGTTGCTCATGTGACCTTCGACGTAGATCATCTCGTCGAGGTTGTCGAACTTACCATCGACTTCCAGAACGGAAACTTCGTTGCCGTAGTAGCTATCGGGTCCATAATACATTTTGATACCCGGATAGGAACAGGTGAGTTTCCGTCCGCAGGGCGTCCAGTGGATGGTCGAACCTTCATCAAATAGGTAAGCCGGCTCGAATCCTTCTACGCCGTCGCGCTGCATCAGGCGCACCCGCAACACTTTGTGTTCCTTGTCGTCCGGAATCAGTTGGGTGGGTAGAATCTGGATGACCACATCCGCGTACTGCTTCTGCGGGTCGATGTAAGCTTCAAAGTCGGGACGGCGGGCGTTGATGGATGCCAGGACATCCTCATAACGGTGGCCCCTTTCAGCCATATCTCGCTGGATCTTCCAGGAGATTTTCACCTCGTCGCTGATGTCGAGGTAAACGCTGAAGTCCAACAGGCTTCTCACCCGCTCATCGTAAAGGGGATGCAGACCTTCGATGACCACGATATGGTTGGGATCGATGCGCTCGGGCGGATCGATCGCGCCGGTTTCGTGGTTGTAGATCGGCTTGTCGATGGATTGACCACTTTTGAGCGCTTTGACCTGTTCGTACATTAGGTCGAAGTTGTTGGCGCGGGGATCGAGAGCGGTAATCCCAGTCTCCTTGCGTTGCTTGCGATCGAGACTGTGATAGTCATCCAGGCAGATGACCGTGACAAAATCTTCACCAAAGATATCTGTTATCCGACGCAAAAAGGTAGATTTCCCGCACCCGGAATCCCCAGCGACACCAATTAAAACCACGCGATCCGGCTTATTTCCCATAGGTTCCCTCTAACCAAAAAGACTGTTTACAAGCTCAACCACTCTATTTTGAGCATGAGAACTCAGACCAGTGTCAGAACGATTGATTTGCGACCCAGACTGTGGGGAAAGCAAATCTCGATCCGGAGCCAGCTTCCTGACTCCCCACTGACAGATGGCCTGGTAATCTGGCAAGCTAGGTATTTTATACTAACTTTAGATTTTGATTTTACCAGAAGGGGATCATCCCTACAAGATGTAATCGTTCCAAGTTTCGGAGAAAATACGAATTTTGTGGGGGGAGTCGGGCCAATGAGATGCCCTTGATCCCCTTCGCTGACATTCCCCGACCGAAAGGTACGGGGATTCTCGGGCCGTCGGGGAGCTGACGCTTAACCCCTCGCCGAGCATCTTGACCGTCTGCCCGACGGCTGTCACTTATAGAATAGCACTCTGAGGGGTCAAAACCTCATCGCCCATTCAATTTGGCGGTCGGCCAAAGTTTGTGAATGTATTTTACCATCTGGGGGGATTCTTAAGTCGGCATCGGGAAACAAAAAATCGGGAAATTCGTCGGGAACCCGGAAGTTGACGCCGACCCCGGGGAGGAAAGGTTGAAAAAGGCTCCCGGGGGCGGGTGAGGCTCGGGCCGATCGCGTCCGATTTGACCGCGATCGCTGGCCGGGGGAGAACCGGACGTTCGCGGGAGGATCACTCAGCCCGGTTCCGTAGTAGAGGCTCAAGCGCCAAAATCGGATCGCGATGGGCCTGAAAAAACGGTCGGGTGAGTCCGCGTCCCTGTGAGTGCCCACCGCCGCCCCATTGTCCTCAACTTCAGTAACAGTTTGGGGGCATTTTGGCAAGCCCACTTCCGGCAAATGTTTGGAAAACATAACGTAAATTTCCTCGTTCAAAATGGAGCCGTTTCAAATCAGCGGTTATACCGTTCCTCCAACCACGATCGCACCTGAGTTTCCGTCAGCCCGGAAGCCGACCGCCCGTCGAAGGGGTCATAAACGTTCCATTCCACCTTGCCGGAAGCGCTGACAGAAGACCAAATTTTGGGTTCGGTTCCGGCCGTCATCCGCGCTACAAATGGGGCGATCGCCGCCACAATTTTTCCCAGAAATTGCCGGTTTTGAAAGCCGAGCTTTTGACGAGATTTCCGGGGGGTGCGATCGAAATATGGCGTTTGGAGTTATCATCAGGCGTGAATAATCCCCCCCAGCCCCCCTTTGTAAGGGGGGAGAAAGGGGTGGGAAAACGATGACTTGATCGCCGTCAAAAAAAATTAGAAGAAATTAGATGAAGCGATCGCGTCAATTGCGGAATTTGCGATCGCTCAATTTAAAGGAATGACAATCACCGATATCGGCAGCTTGACATCCGCCCAAATTGACACCCTTCAATGCATGGCGTCCCGTGCGGCTGTCGATAATCAGGAAGAATTATCAATTAATTTTGACAGCTTCGCCCGACCACAACGCATTATAGTATTTTGTGCATCAACCAAGCCACTTTAATTGACTTTTTTCTATCTTCAAATCTCTTAACATCGATCGCCCCAAATGTAAAGTTTTAAGAACCTGCTCTTGTCAAACGTAAAAATTGCTATACAGTTATGAATGCATTGAAACGTTTGGTGAAATTCATGAGTGGCAATTTAGCAACCCTGCTGCGGGAAGGCACGAAACAGTCTCACACCGCAGCCGAAAACACCGCTTTTATGAAATGCTTCCTGAAAGGCATCGTCGAAATCGAGCCCTTTCGGAAACTGACTGCTAATTTATATTTCGTTTACAGCGTTCTCGAAGAAGAAATGCGGCGTCATCTCGACAACCCCGCCGTCAAAGGGATGTACTTCCCCGAACTCAACCGCACTGCCAAACTCGAAGCCGATCTCGCCTATTATTACGGCGACAATTGGCGAGAAATTATCGCCCCCATTCCGGAAGGAAAAGTGTACGTCGATCGCATTTTGGAAGTCTCCAAAACCAAGCCGGAACTGCTCGTTGCCCACGCCTACACCCGCTATATGGGCGATCTCTCCGGCGGACAAAGCCTGCGGAATATCGCCCGTTCCGCCTTGGATTTACCCCCGGATAAAGGGACGGGTTTGCACGAGTTCGATGCCTTCCCCACCCCCGACAAGCGGCGGGCGTTCAAGTTCAAGTATCGCGATGCCCTCAATGCCATTTCCGTCGATGACGAAACGGCGCAGCAAATTGTCGATGAAGCCCAGCTCGCTTTCCAACTCAACCGCGATGTCATGCACGGTTTGGAAGATGAAGTCAAAACGGCGATCGGCGAGCACGTTTTCGACTTGGTGACACGCCAAGACAAGCCCGGAAGCACCGAACGCGCCCCCGGAGAGGCGACCAATTTGGTGCCGACGGAGTAGGGAAAAAAATATCGATTAACAACCGTATTTTTTCCGAAAAATGATGGGATTTGCAACTCGATCGATTCTCCCGAAAAGGGCGCGTTTCTTTGACAATAGGAAAAAGAATGGGTCGAGTTGTCAGTATTTTAGATCGACCCCGATCGCCTGCGTTTGATTTTAAAAACCAGGATTGTTTTGTGGATGTCAAAACCGATGAAATTACCGAGCCAAACCGTTTGTTTTAATTCCGAGCTTCTAGTCAAACACGATCGCCCCACCCCCCGCTATACCAGCTATCCGCCGGCAACGGAACTGCACGGGGATTTCGAGGAGGCTGAATTTTTCGATGCGATCGCCCGGGGAAACGAAAAGAAAACCCCCCTTTCCCTTTACTTTCATATCCCCTTCTGCCAAACTGCCTGCTATTTTTGCGGCTGCAACGTGATCGTCACCGGACTCAAAGATAAGGTCGTCAACCCTTACTTCGATTATCTGTTTAAAAATATCGAGCGGACGGCGGCATTAATCGATCGCGATCGGCCCGTCGTCCAACTGCACTGGGGCGGCGGCACCCCCAACTATCTCAGCTTGGAACAAGTCGAACGGCTGTGGAATAAAATTCACGAGCATTTCACTTTCGCAGAAGATGCGGAAATCTCCATCGAAGTCAACCCCCGCTATATCGATCGCAACTACGTTTTATTCCTGAGAAATCTCGGCTTCAACCGCATCAGCTTCGGCATCCAAGACTTCGATCCCACCGTCCAGGAAGCCATCAACCGCGTCCAGCCGGAAGAACTGTTATTCAACGTCATGAGTTGGATGCGGGAGGCCGAATTTGAAAGCGTGAATGTGGATCTGATTTACGGTTTGCCCCACCAAACCCTCGACAGCTTCCGCGACACCATCGAGAAAACCATCCGCCTCGATCCCGATCGCATCGCGGTGTTCAATTTCGCCTGGGTTCCCTGGATGAAACCGATCCAGAAAAAACTGCCGGAAGAGGCGTTACCCCAAGCTGCCGAAAAGCTGGAAATTTTCCACATGACCATCGACAAACTCACCGAAAATGGTTATGTATTTATCGGCATGGATCACTTCGCCAAACCCGACGACGAACTGACGATCGCCCAGCAGGAAGGGAAACTGCACCGCAATTTCCAGGGCTACACCACGCAACCCGATTCCGAATTGTTTGGATTCGGTTTGACCTCCATCAGTATGCTGCACGATGTTTATGTCCAAAATAATAAGAATCTGAAGGATTTTTATCGGGCGATCGACGAGGGCAAACAGCCCATCGAAAAGGGAGTCAAACTCGCCAAAAGTGATAACATCATGCGACGGGAAATTATCATGGAATTGATGTGTCACTTCTGCCTAGACAAGTGGGAAATTGAAGACAAATATAATATCAAATTTGACGAGTATTTTGCCAGAGAAGAGGCGGCATTGAAGGACTTGGAAAATGACGGATTGCTGGTCAATTTGTGCGATCGCATCGAAGTGACGCCCAGCGGACGGCTGCTGATCCGAAATATCGCCTGTGCCTTCGACACCTACACCCGCGATCGGCAAGAACAGCGCTTTTCAAAAACCATTTAATTCCCGTAATTTCAAACTGGAGAAATTCTCATGAAAATCTTGATGATCCAACCCAACTACCACTCCGGCGGCGCGGAAATTGCCGGCAATTGGCCGCCGAGTTGGGTTCCCTACGTCGGCGGCGCGTTGAAAAAACACGGCTTCGATAATGTCCGGTTCGTCGATGCCATGACGAACTACATTGCCGATGACGTCCTGGCGACGATTATCGAAAAAAATAAACCTGACGTGGTGATGGCGACGGCGATCACCCCGATGATTTATCAATCCCAAAAAACCCTGCAAATCGCCCGGGAAGTCTGCCCCGATGCGGTGACAATTATGGGGGGAATTCATCCCACCTATATGTATTCCGAAGTGCTCCACGAAGCGCCCTGGGTGGATTATATCATCCGGGGAGAGGGGGAAGAAATCACCGTCAATTTGATGCGGGCGATCGCCGACGGTTCGGACAAGAAAGAACGCCACAATATCAAAGGAATCGCCTTCTTAGAAAACGGCAAAGTCGTCGCCACGGAAGCGCACCCCCCCATCTGCAATCTCGACACCCTCTCCCCCGACTGGAGTCTTTTGGATTGGGATCAATACTACTACACCCCCCTCAACGTCCGCCTCGCCGTCCCCAACTACGCCCGGGGTTGTCCCTTCCGCTGCCGCTTCTGTTCCCAGTGGAAATTCTGGCGGAAATACCGATCGCGCACCCCGGCTAAATTCGTCGATGAAATCGAGGAATTGGTGAAAACCTACAACGTGGGATTTTTCATCCTCGCCGACGAAGAACCCACCATCAGCAAACCCCGGTTTGTGGCATTATGCGAAGAATTGATCGATCGCAAACTGGATGTCCACTGGGGCATCAACACCCGCGTCACGGACATTTTGCGGGATGAAAACGAGTTGGCTTTGTATCGGAAAGCCGGGTTGGTTCACGTTTCCTTGGGAACGGAAGCAGCAGCACAGTTGAAGCTGAATTTGTTCCGCAAAGACACCACCATCGAGGAGAACAAACGGGCGATCAAACTCCTCAAAGATAACGGCATTGTCGCCGAAGCCCAATTCATCATGGGCTTGGAAAATGAAACCCCCGAAACCATCGAAGAAACCTACCGGATGGCGCGGGATTGGCAACCGGATATGGCGAACTGGAATATGTTCACGCCCTGGCCGTTTTCCGAGTTGTTTGAAGATTTGGGCGATCGCGTCGAAGTGCGCGACTATTCCCAATACAATTTCGTCACCCCGATCATGAAACCGGAGGCAATGGAACGGGAAGAAGTCCTCAAAGGAGTATTGCGGAACTACGCCCGGTTCTATATGTGGAAGACGTTAGAATATTGGTTCGTGAAAGATCCCTTCAAGCGCAAGTATTTGTTGGGATGTCTGAAAGCCTTCGCCGTCACGACATTGAATAAACGCTTCTACAACCTCAGCCGCGTCAAACAGAAAGGCTTGGGAATGGAAATCGAACTCGGATTCGACGAAAGCAGGATTCTGTCCCAGGAAGAGATCGCCAAGCGGAAACAGGAACACCCGGAACTCGCCGCCGACACGAATTTTGAGGGGACGGTTTCGGCTTGCGGGGCGCCCAATGACTTGCAATTCGAGGATTCCGAATATCGGGAACAGGAAGAGTTGGAACGGAAAAAAAGACGGTCTTCGAGTGGCATGAAAGTCTGAAGTCTGATAAATTGGAGTGTGGTGAATTAGTGAATAGTCGGGGTGGCTTTTGAACTGCCCCGATTTATTTTGCCTCTCAGAGGTGCGATCGCGCCAGATTGAATTGGGTTTATTAAATCAAGAAGAGGGATCAGAATTTAAAATTAAACCGCCATACGTCGGATGGCAGGTTGAGTTTTTGAAAGATTTGCAAGAAATAATAAAAATTGCAAAATTCGATATTTTAATGGCGACTCATTCTCCAGATATTATTCAAGATCGTTGGGATCTGAC
This sequence comes from Lyngbya sp. CCY1209, assembly GCF_055795065.1. NCBI lineage: Bacteria > Bacillati > Cyanobacteriota > Cyanophyceae > Oscillatoriales > Microcoleaceae > Lyngbya > Lyngbya sp. CCY1209. The sequence goes on along the minus strand of NZ_JAYFER010000209.1, from coordinate 1,075 downwards.
TGTCGAATTGAAAGGGCCGAGATAAGTGAGGGAGTTTATTACTGTTGACCGGGAGGTTAACCAAATTCGCCTGCGGCGAAGTACCTTTAAAGGCACTTTTTTGTTGGTTGAAGGTGATTTGGCATCTGCGTCCGATCGCTAATTTTATTCAATTCTCAAATACCAATTCCATGCGATCGCCCCGGAAGCGCGTCACACCATATTCAACGGGTTTTCCGTCCTGATCGACATTGATCGATTCCACCAATAAAATCGGATAATTCAGGGGTAATTTGAGCAGTCGCGCATCCTGGGGATTGACCACCCGGGCCGAGACGCGGGTGCTGCGGCGGATGTGATCGCAGCCGTAAACCTCCCGCAACAAGTTGGAAATCGACCACATCCGGGGTTCCTGGCTGAGAATGGCGGGAAACCGTTTGAGGGGAAAGTGGCCGGCACTAATGCTGATGGGTTGGTCGTCCGCAAACGTCAGCCGTTCGATCACGGCCACCGGATCGCCGATCGCCAATTCCAGTCCCTTCGCCACGGACGCATCGGCGGGTACTTCCACGTTCCGCAACAGTTGGAAACTCGTCTCGAACCCCTGGGCCGTCAAGGTTTCGTTGAAGCGGACTCGCTGGCCGATGGGGTAGCGGATGGGAATGCCGGCGACGAAGGTTCCCCGGCCCTGATCGACCCGCAGCAACCCTTCACTTTTTAATAATGCGATCGCACGCCGAACCGTATGGCGGTTCACCCGGAAGCGATCGCTCAGTTGGACTTCGGTGGGAAGCTTGTCCCCGACCCGGTAGACGCCCTGTTGGATATTCTGTCTCAACTCTTCGGCAATTTGAGCGTACACTGGCACGGCATTCTCATCCATTGTCAATCAAAATTGTATCGACATTACTTGTCGATTTTGACGATACGAGATATTCTACAAATTAATTCATCTAAACATCTATACTAATTGATGGCTGAGAATGGCGGGTGTGGGGATGGAAGAAGGGGAGGGAGCAGGGGGAGCGGTGGGTGAGACATCCAGACCGCTTGGGAATCAATTCCCGAGGGCGCAAGCCAGGGGCCCCAACCCGAT
>NZ_JAYFER010000208.1:0-314 GCF_055795065.1 Lyngbya sp. CCY1209 | reverse complement strand
GGGAACCTAAATTCGAGGGGACAAGCTATGGGTTTCGACCCGGACGCTCAACCCTTGACGCAATTGGCAGAATATTTGTTGGAATTAATCAAGGGGAATACTATGTCCTCGATGCCGACATTGCCAAATGTTTTGACCAGATTGACCCTGATTACCTGCTATCCAAACTTCATTGTCCAACGACCATCAGGCGCAATATCAAACAATGGTTAAAAGCCGGTGTCATTGACAATGGTGTATTTGACGATACGAAAGCCGGGACACCTCAAGGAGGGGTAATAAGTCCACTCCTCGCCAACATCGCACTGGATGGA
>NZ_JAYFER010000207.1:0-10951 GCF_055795065.1 Lyngbya sp. CCY1209 | reverse complement strand
TACACCCTACACCCTACACCCTACACCCTACACCCTACACCCTACACCCTACACCCTACACCCTACACCCTACACCCGCACGCAGCGCTAGATCTCATCTAAACGGCTTTTTTCCGTTCCTCGATCCAGCGGATATAGAGGTGGCGGAAGGTGGATTGGATCACCCGGGGCAGGCCGAAATCGATGGGGGTGAGGCGGTCGGGCAATTTCCAGTCCGAAACTCGCAACTCGTCGGGGTGGAGGAGGGGAAAGGCGATCGCATCCAATTCCGGCGAGAGTCCCGACCGTTCCGCCGCCGCCAGGGTGGGAACGCGGTCGGGCCCGACGCCGAGGATCTCGACCATCGCGCGATCAAGGGCGAAAACGTCCCCAGAGGCCCCCAGGAGGCCCAGGAAGCGGGGGTCGCCGCCGCTCGGGCCGTTCCCCTCGTGGCCGATGATCCCGTCGATAATCGTCAATTCTGGCGCGATCGCCCGGGCCGTCTCCACCAACATCCGCCCGAAGCGATCGGCATCTTTTCCAGCCTCCATGTGCCACCAAGCCTTCATCTTGCCCGGGACGCACCCGAACAAATTTTTCACCCCCAACGTCAGGGTCAGTTGCACGTGGGATTTCACCTTCGGCAGGTTGATCACCACATCCGCTTCCATCGCCTCCCGACTCAACCGCAGGCGATGGAATTCTTCCCCCCCGGTTTCATACTGGCGCCCGCGAAATTCCACCACGGGCAAATCCAACGCCTCAATCAAGGGCAAATAACCGTTAGCCTTCGCCACCCCCAACGCGCTCCCGAAGGCCGGGGAGTCCCCCAAAAACGGTTTTCCCCCCACCGCCAGCACCCGTTCGGCGACGGCGGCGACGAGTTCCGGACGGGTGACGCATTCTCGGGCCGGACGCGATCCCGTCAGCAGGTTCGGTTTCAGCAGGACGCGATCGCCCGGTTTGACCCGGGTTTCCAGGCCTCCCAACGGTTCGAGCAACGTTTCCAAAGCTTGATGAAGGGCAGAGGGTTCGTAGGAATCTGCTCGAATTAAACTGACTGAAGACATGGCATTTCGGGAATCTAGAATGCGATTTTTCCCATCCTATCTCAAAAGACCCTCAAACCCCCAACCGGCCAGTCGCACCCCGCTGCAGTGCCGTTACCCGCTGGCAGTTGGCCAGAGACGCCTCGCCTTGGAGTTGGGGAAGGGGAGGTTTGACTTCCACTTTGCTCACTTTTGCCATGCAAATGACCACCGTTTGATCGATCAAATGCAGGGTAATCCAGGGCCGGGACAACAGTTGCGGTAATTTCTGGGCTAAATCTGTTGTAGACATCGGCAGTGCAAACGTTTCCACCTGACCGTTTTCATAGCAAAAAGAAATCTGCGTTCCTCCGCTCTCCGCTTGCATTTGTGCAAAAGATCCCTTCGGCATGATTGCATCCTCAAATCGTTGAACTGGAAACGCTCCGGGTCTGAAAAATCAGGGAATGCTGAGTCTGACCCCGTTCTCTCGCTCCGGATCGTTCAGACACTTTCTTCATTATTATTCTAACGGGTCGCGTCGCTCCCATTCCAATCGGGTGCGGGGATAATTGATAATTGATAATTGATAATTGATAATTGTTCAAATTCACCAAAATTTTAAGGCCTAGTAGGAGGCTACTAGACCCTAAAACAAATGAGTAAACTCAGTTGACTCAAGCAGACGTTAGATAAGTTACTCAGAAAAATGATTGAATCTAAATCGGGTGGACAAAACTTGCAACGACCCCAACACAGGGAACTCACCATAATGAGCAGCCGATACAGGCTCTAGTTATAGCACCGATCCCAAAAACGCCGACCCGAGGGCGGGAATCCAGGCGGAGAAAACGCTCCTCAACGATGCTAACAAGTCCGGGTGCGATCGCACTGCCTGGGCGCTGCAATCGGACTAAAGCGGACGGACACGAGCTTTAATCCAAACCGGGTTATTAAAGAATTATCTTCTTCCGTGTCCTGATACTGTTTAATTTACCACGAATTTTTCTGAGCGCAACCCCTATTTACCAAACGTTACACACTTTAACGTCATGCAATATTGGGGTTCACATTTGTTAACAATTAGCGCAGCAGCACCCGCCAAGTGGTGGCGCCGACCACTCCATCCGGCGTAATTTCATACTCCCGCTGGGCTCCCTTCACCGCCGCCTGGGTTTCCGGGCCGAAAATGCCGTCGGCCTCGCCGTCGAGGAACCCCTTGGCCCGCAACCGTTCCTGCAGTCCGGCCACCGCCTCCCCCCGCATTCCCAATTTCAGGACCGGGAAACTCGCCTCCCGGGAGTCCGCCGAGTCGGCCACCAACGTCGCGGCCCGGGCCGTCTCGGGACAGACGCAGACCTCCGGTTCCGGTTCGGCCGCCGCCGCCGTCGGTTCGGGGGGAAACAGTCGGTTCCAAGTCGAGCGATCCACCACCCCGTCAGGACTCAACCCGGCCGCCTCCTGAAAGGCGGACACCGCCTCGGCCGTCTCCTCCGAATAAACCCCGTCGATGGGTCCGGCATAGTACCCCAACAGTTGCAGCGTCGCCTGGAGTTCGGAAACCTCCGTCCCCTGACTACCATCTTTGAGGACGGGCCGGTTGAGATTGTTAGCCGCGGGGGTATCTCCCCGGCGAGTTTGGGCGATCGCCGGATTTCCCGATACCAAAGTAACGTCTATCCCCAACAGGAGAATCCCCAAGATTCCCCCCGCCATCATCAGCCGCCCGAATTGCAAAGCTGGCACCAAATACAGTTGTTTCATCGAAACCTCCCGGAAGGTGCGATCGCCCATCATTTTAGGGCATTTCGGGCGCCGGGGCGCCGGGGCAACGGTGAAGCAACGGTCAAGCGGAAGGGAAACTATCCCCCCATTACCTATTACCTACACCCTACACCCTACACCCTACACCCTACACCCTACACCCTACACCCTACTCCCTCCTCCCTACTCCCTCCTCTAAAACTGGCTAACGATCGCCTCCGGACCGACCAACGACAGGTAGGGTTCGACAAAATTTTTCTGGGCAATTGCCTGAACTTCGGCCGCCGTCACCGCCATCACGTCCGCCTGGAATTGGCGGTCGAAGTCGATGCCGAGTCCCAATATTTCGTACCACCCGTAAATTTGGGCCAGTTGGGTGTTGGTCTGTTTCCCCAAGGCGTACTGTCCCAACAGCTTATTTTTAGAGACCTGGAGCTCCTCCTCACTCAGGGGGACGTCGGCGAGGCGGACGACCTCGGCCCGCAACCCCTCGATCGCGATCGCGGTATTTTGGGGCGCGGTCCCCATGTACACCACGAATTGGGACGCATCCAAACGGGTGGGATAAAAGGCCGACACGTCGTAGGCCAGTCCCCGCTTTTCCCGCAACTCCACAAATAGGCGACTCGACAACCCGTTCCCCAAATAGGTGTTCATCAGCTTCAACCCGGCGTAGTCGGGATGACGCACCGAACCGGCCAGATATCCCAACATGATCACCGACTGCTGGGTTGCCAGGGGGCAGATCGCTTTGTGGGGGTCGGGGGAAACGTCCGGCAACACGGGTTCGGGCGGCGGTTCGGCGGGGGCCGGCCAATCTCCGAAGACGCGATCAATGTGGGCGATCGCTTCGGTTAGCGTAATTCGGCCCGCCAGGGAAATAATGAGATTGTCGGGGCGAAAATAGGTTTGGTGAAATTGTTGCAGGTCGTCGCGGGTGAGTTGGCTGACGGTTTCTTCCGTCCCGTAGGTCGAAATTGCGTAGGGATGATCGCCATACATCGCCCGCCGCAGGCCTTCAAACGCCAGAGAAAAGGGCTGTTCCCGCTGCGATCGGATACCCTGGATGGTGATGCGGCGTTCCAGTTCGATTTCGGCTTCCGGGAAAGAGGGCGATCGCAACAGTTGTGCCGCCAAGTCCAAAATTTCCGCAAAATCGGACGAAACTGTTTTCAAACCCATCAGGAAATAGTCGGCGGAGGTGTCCGCACTCAGCCGGGCCCCCACCGACTCCACCCGTTCGGCGATGTCGAGGGAGGTGAGGCGTTCGGTTCCCTTGGTGAGGACGGTAGCCAGCAGGTGGGACAGTCCGCTTTTTCCGGGGGGTTCCCAGCGGGTCCCGGTACCCAAAAACAGGCGGGTGGCAATGATATCCGCCGCCGGATTTTCGGTCACTAAGATGACGATGCCATTGTCGAGAACGTGACGGCGGACGTTCTGGGTTGACCTTGAGGGGGTTAGAGCTTGAGTCACGGTTGATTTTTGTTGTCGTCGTCGGAGTGCGATCGCTGATACACCACACGTTGTTTTAACACACGGAGGGGAGAAACGGCAGGGAAGGAGGGGGTAGGGGGTAGGGTGTAGGGTGTGGGGTGTGGGGTGTGGGGTGTGGGGAGTGGGGAGTCGGGGAAGCGGAGAAACGGGTGGAACATCCGCACCGCTTGGGAATCAATTCCCAAGCTAACAGCCAAAATCATCTAAAGATGATTGGGGAGTTTATCGATCTGATCAAAACTTTCCTCCTCTGCCTCCTCCGCCCCCTCTGCCTCCTCCGCCTCCTCCGCCCCTCCGCCTCCTCATTTCCCCTTGGCGGGATAGAGGCGATCGCACCGCAGTTGGTGGGCCGGACTCAGGAGGGCCTGCCATGCTAATAATACGACGCCCAGGGTTCCCAAAGCGCTTCCGGAGGCGATCGCAAACACGATGACAATTTGATACCGTACCGCGTCGATGGGACTCGCCCCGGCCAAAATTTGACCCGTCATCATCCCCGGCAAACTCACCAAACCCATCACCATCATCGAGTTGATGGTAGGAATCATCCCCGTCCGCACGGCCGTCTGGACTTCCCGGTGGCTGGCTTCCCAGCGGGTGGCGCCCAATGCCAACAAGGTTTCGATCGCGTTTCGGTTAATCGTCACTCCCTCCATAAATCGTTCTAATCCCAAAGAAATTCCGGTTAACGTATTTCCCAATACCATCCCCAACATGGGAATCAAATATTGGGGGTCGTACCAGGGCCGCACCTGGATAATTCCCCCCACGGATAAATTGGTGATCAAAAATGCCGCCACCAGCACGGAAACCAAACTCCGCCAGTAAATTCCGGCGAAGCGGCGGGAGGTGCGATTCACCGCCGAAATTCCCGCCACCCCCGCCATCAATAAAGCGATCGCCACGACCAAAAAGGGATTGGACAGGGCGAACAACCATTCCAAAACATATCCGATCAAGAGCAGTTGCACTATCATCCGCACCGAGGCGATGACGAGCGATCGCTCCAATCCCAGACGCAACCGCAGAGAGAGGACGACGTTTATTAATATCAACAATACGGAGGCGGCGAGTTGACCGTAACTGAGGGTCAAATAATTGTCGGACATGGTTGGTCGAAAATGTGAAATTGATGATATATAGCAATGTGAAATAATTCGGGAAAAATCGATCCGCTCAAAGCCCCCATGATTGGGGGTTTGGGGGCGCAACTATTTACAAATAGTTTCCGATTGCCATCTCGGATTTTATAAGTTTGAGGTTGAAATTTAAATAATTTTAAATTATTTTTTGATTTCGATCTCCATTTTTTGTATGATTTCTCGAACGGGTTGGGGGCGATCGGGGTCGAAGTCTCCCCGTCGAGGGCGCGAGTAATTGACCGTATTTCATGAGGTTGAAAACTGTTATGGTGCCAAAGCGCAACAACGGGCAGTTGGGTTATTTTTTATATTCTCCCAAATTGAAACAGCGATCGGTGACGCGCCGGATTTGTTCGGGGTCGTGACTCGTCCAGATGCAGGCCCGTCCGGGGTCATTTTTCAGCCAGGTGGCGATCGCGGACTCGACTTGTTTGGTGGTGTCCGGGTCGAGGGAGGCGGTGGGTTCGTCCAATAGTAAAACCGAGGGTTCGAGTTGCAGCGCCCGCACGATCGCCGCAATTTGACTTTCTCCGCCGGAAAGTGTCGTCGCGTTTTTGTGCAGAAATTCCGGGGGACGTTTGAGGATGTCTAACAGGGTTAAAACTCGCTCCAAATTGTAGCGTCGTTGGCTGTAAACTGAGAGTTGATAGACGGCTTTTAAATTGGATTCTACCGTGCCTTCAAAGAGGACGGGACGCTGGTGTAAATACATCACTTGGGAGCGGTATTGGGGGAGGTGTAAGGCCGACAGGGGACGATCGCCGAACCGGATTTCCCCTTCGTCGAGGGGGTCGAGTCCGGCCAGCGATCGCAGCATCAGGCTTTTGCCGGTGCCCGTCGGGCCGACCCATCCCAGGCGATCGCCGGGGGACAGGGCCAGGGAGACGCCGCGCCACAGCCAGCGATCGTCAATTTTACGGCCGATATTGTCGCTTTGCAGAAGTGCCATGGATAAAAATGAGAAATCGGGAACAGAAGTCGATTGTCAAACTGTCAGGATGTTATGATACAACTGGCTCCCGAAAGAGCCGAATTTTCGGTGCGAATGGTGGACGATTCCCGGGCCGGGACAGGAGGCCGAGACATCGGCCGTGAGGATGTCAATAATTGACCTTGTAATCCGGCATTTTTGATCAATCAACATCCGTTCCACCATGACAAGCACTCATTTTTCCCAACTCAATTCCAAAACTCAGGGGGCATCGACGAACCGTCTGATCGAAGAGCGTGTTACCATGACCCTCCAATTCCCAGCGTCCGCAAAGCCCACTCCAGTCCGATGGCTGGAACCCAGTTTATCAGAACAGTTGAACCAACTGTACTCGGAAATCCAAACCCTGACGGCAACGGTTAAACAATTGGAACACCGAACGGTGTTTCGGCCCCCGAGTCGGGATCTGCCCCTGGCAGAACGCCTCGAAATGCATTATCAATCGTTGCGTTCCGAGAAAGAACGAGGCAAGCAGTTGAAGAAGACTCGAAACCTGCTGCTGTCCAAACGACAGGAATTCGATCGCCAGTCGGCTGAATTGGGCGATCGCAAGGCGGAGATCGAAAACGCCCTCGATCGCCTCGGGTCCCAGATGTGGGCGGTGAAGCGGGCGGAACGGGCCTACTGCGAGGCCCTGGAAGCCCTGGACGCGATCGCCGAAACGACCGGGGAGCTCCTCAACCGAACCTACGGCGGGGACACCGCGGCCGAGTTTGAAAGGCTGGTGGAGTCTCAACATACCCCGGATCGGTGTTCCCTGCTGCCGGCCGGGCCCCTGGTCCGGGAAGACGGCGATCCGATCCGGCAATTTTTGGCATGATGCGACGATGTTCAGATGGTGGGGCGATCGGAGGTTTCCGATCGCCCCATTTTTTCATCCCGGCGAGGGTGTGATCGCGCCATTCGAGGCGGGGGTGACACCGTGTCGCCGCGACGAAATCCCCCATTTTTATCAATTTGAACGGGGGCGACAAGCATTGACATTGGCGACATTTTGAATTATAATATTATTTCTAATAATGCGACTCAATCCGGCGATTTTCAATCCGGCTCTATCCGGAAAAGGCGACTATTTCTACTGTCCCCAGTGGGTTTCCAAAAGGGTCGGAACGGGTTCTCTTACGGGGCGATCGCTGTCCTCGACCCCGACGGGCTGTTTGATATCATGAAATGACTTCGATTCGCCGATCGAAAGGGCGAATTTTGAAAGGACGGGACTCCGGCATTAACAAATTATGAAATTTGCGGCAGCACTCGGCAGTTGTTTGATGGCGACTCTCTTGACGGGGGGACAGGCGGCGGGGGTTCGGGATGGCGGTGAGACGGTGCGGGTCGGCATCTATCAAAATCAGCCGAAGGTGTTTCTGGACGAAACCGGGAGGCCGTCGGGGTTTTGGGCCGACGTGCTCGGGGCGATCGCGAAGACCGAGGGCTGGCGGTTGGAATACGTCCCCTGCGAGTGGAATCGCTGTCTGCGGGAAGTCGAGGAAGGCCGGCTCGATCTGATGGTGGACGTCGCCCACTCCGAAAACCGCGATCGTCGCTTCGACTTCAACCGAGAAATCGTCCTCGTCAGTTGGTCGGAAGTTTACACCCGCCCCGGAATGCCCCTCGAGTCCATTCTCGACTTGGAGCGAAAGCGGGTTGCCGTCCTCAGAGGGAGCATCCAACAGGCGATGCTGGCCGAGCAGACCCAGGCCTTCGGAGTCGCGCCGCAATTCGTGGAAGTCGCCGACTTCGAGGAAATGTTCCGGCGCATCGCCGCCGGGGAGGTGGATGCCGGGGTGGTCAACAACATCTTCGGCGGCGAAGCCGCCCCCCACCACGACCTGGTCAAAACCAACATTCTCTTCGACCCCTCCCGGCTGCACTTCATCACGGCCGAAGGGAGGCGGGCCGACCTGCTGGCGACCCTGGACCGCCACATCCGAGACTTGAAGGCCGATTACAACTCCGCCTATTACCGAGCGCGGGAGCGCTGGCTGGAGCCGAAGAAACGATTGAGCTGGGGGCAGGTCAGACATATTTTGGCGGATTTGGCGGTCTACGCGCCGATCGCGGGTTTAGGCGTCGTTTTGATGTGGAACCGCATTTTGAGGGGGGAAATCCGCCGCCGCCGGGAGGCCGAAGAAGCCCTGCGCCGGAGCAAACGGCGCTTTCACAACATGGCCGCCAATGTCCCCGGCGCCATCTTCCAGTACGTCCTGCACCCCGACGGCACCGATCGGGTACTCTACATGAGTCCGGGCTGTTACGAACTGTGGGGAGTGGAGGCCGAAGCCGTGGTCGCGGACACCGGCATTTTGTGGGAAATGGTGCACCCCGACGACCGGCTCGGAATGTACGCATCCGTCATCACTTCGGCCGATACCCTGCAACCTTGGTCCTGGCAGTGGCGCATCACCACCCCGTCCGGGAAACTGAAGTGGCTCGAAGCCTGCGGGCGCCCCGAACGCCGGGAAAACGGCGATGTGGTGTGGGACACGTTGATTATGGATATCAGCGATCGCAAGGAGGCCGAAGAAGCCCTGCGCCAGAGCGAAGAGCGCCTGCGCCTGGTGACGGAGAACATGGGGGATTTGGTTGGCCTGCACCACCCCGACGGGCGTTATCTGTACCTCACCCCGTCGAGTCAGATGGTGCTCGGCTACCGTCCGGAGGAATTGATCGGGCGCGACCCCTACGAGTTATTCCACCCCGACGATCGCGATCGCATCCGCCGGGAATCCCACGAGCCCAACCTGCGGGGCATCACCACCCCGATCACCTACCGGATTCAGAAAAAAACCGGGGAGTACATCTGGCTCGAAACCCTGACCCGGGCGATTTTGGACGGGGAAGGGCGGGTCCGGCACTTGCAGACCACCTCCCGGGACGTGAGCGATCGCATCCGAGCCCGGGAGCAGTTGCGGCACGAAGCCCTCCACGACGCCCTGACGGGGCTGCCCAACCGCCACTTCCTCATCAGCCGCCTCGACCTGGCCCTGAAGCGGACGAAATACGACCCCGAGTTTCAGTTTGCCGTGCTGTTCCTCGACCTCGACCGCTTCAAAGTGGTCAACGACAGCCTCGGCCACCTCCTCGGGGACGAGCTGCTGCTGTCGGTGGCGAAACGGTTGCCGGGATTCGTCCGCGAGACGGACGTGGCGGCGCGGCTGGGGGGTGACGAATTTGTGATTCTGCTCGAAGAGATCGACGGCATCGAGGTGGCGGTGCGGGTGGCGGAGGAGATCGTGAAGGTGCTGCGATCGCCCCTGCAAGTCGGCGATCGCGAGGTCTTCACCGGCGTCAGCATCGGCATCGTCGCCGGCACGAGCCGCCATCACTCCCCCGAAGACTTGCTTCGGGATGCGGATCTGGCGATGTACCGGGCCAAACAAAACGGCCGGGGCCGGTACGCCATCTTCGACCCCATCATGCACTTCCAGGCGGTGCGGCGGCTCCACGTCGAACACGACCTGCGGAAAGCCCTGGAAAATCAGGAATTTGTCCTGTACTACCAACCCATCCTCGATCTGCCGACCCGGACGATTCGCGGGTTCGAGGCCCTGATTCGATGGCGGCACCCCCGGCGGGGCATCGTGTCGCCGGGAGAATTTATCGAGATCGCCGAAGAAACCGGCCTGATCGTCCCCATCGGTCGCTGGCTGCTGCACGAAGCCTGCCGGCAGTTGGCGGACTGGCAGCGGCAATTTCCCGATCGCCCTTTGAAATTGAGCGTCAACCTCTCGGTCAAACAACTGCAACATTTTCTTCTGCCACAACTCGACGAACTTCTCGCCACCCACGCCCTCAAAAAAAATAGTTTGGTCCTCGAAATTACCGAGAGTATGTTGGTGGAAAATATCGAAGCGACCTGCGAATTGCTCGAACAGATTCGGTCGAAAGGCATTCCGATCAGCATCGACGACTTCGGCACCGGTTACTCTTCCCTCAGCTACCTGCACCGCCTGCCCGTCGATGCCCTCAAAATCGATCGCGCCTTCGTCAACCCTGCCGAACCGGATTCCCGCCACCGGACGATCGCCGAATCGATCGTCGTCTTGAGTAATTTGCTCGAACTCAGCGCGATCGCGGAGGGCGTCGAGACGGTCGAACAGTTGGAATGGCTCGAAACCCTGGGCTGCGAGGCGGCCCAGGGTTTCTTATTTTCTCCCCCTGTCCCCGCCGACCGGGCGATCGAGTTGTTGAAACAGCCCGCGCTTTTTTTGAGGGAGTCGGGAGTCGGGAGTCGGGAGTCGGGGGGCGGAGGGAGCGGAGGGGGCGGGGGAAGTGGGGGAAGCCCAGAAGCGGGTGGAACATCCGGATCGCTTGGGAATTAATTCCCAAGGGCGCAAGCCTTGCGCCCCTACAAGCAAAAATCATCGGTCGATGATTGGGGAATTTGTACGAATCTGAGTGTAAATTTGCCTCCTCCGCCTCCCCGGCTTGCCCTGCCTCCCCTGCCTCCAGGAACCCCACATCGGGCGTGCGGCTATACGAAAAGAGTTCGGGAGCTTGATAGCTCCGTCTCTTTAGAGCGGAGTGGAAAAGCGACACGGCGGCTTTAGCCG
>NZ_JAYFER010000206.1:0-2641 GCF_055795065.1 Lyngbya sp. CCY1209 | reverse complement strand
GATTTTCCCATCTGTCGCGAGTTCAAAACGTAGCAAAACTCCCCCCGTTTCAAAGCTTCGTAGAGGTCGCGATCGCACTTTCGTTCCACATAGCAGGGAGCATCGCTGTTTAAACTTCCACCAACTTGATAGATCATTTTTGATATGGAAATTTGTAAAAATTACCCCGATTGGTTCACCCGTTGCTATTATATTGCAAATCCAATCTTGTGGCGATCGTCAATCTGGCTACCCCGTTTTTTTGCCACCGAATCTTTAGTCTCGACCGATGAAATTTCGCCGATCGTTCAATTGCCGACATTTTTACACAGGTCGCGATCGCTCGGATCAACTTCCGGATTCGTCCGCAGGTAATCCCGCACCCAGTCGCAGGCATATTCGAGCTCGTTGAGCGTTTCAATTTTTTCTAAATCCCAAATAATGACCGTGCGATCGTCTCCGGCGGACACCAAAAACTTGCCGTCGGGTGTAAAATCGACCGCGATAACCATGCTCTCGTGTCCCGGCAAAGTCGCCAACAACTTTCCTTCCAAATTCCACAACTTCACCGTCTTATCCCCCCCACCTGTGGCGATGGTCTGACCGTCCGGACTGAATGCGACTCGCGTCAGCCCCCCGCTCTCGGCGCGAATGCTTTTCACCCGGGTGCCATCTAATTTCCAGAAGGTCAATGTATCATCTCGACTGGCGGTAACGAGTCCATTTCCTCGGGGGTCGAATGCCAATCCCGGCACCGGATTTTGATGTTGTAAGGTGGCGATCGCCCTCCCGTCAAGACTCCATAATTTCACCGTCGCATCTTCGCTGGCGGACGCGATAAGTTGACCGTCGGGGCTAAAATCCAAGTCCCAAATTCTCTCTTCATGGGCGACAAAACTGTCGAGAAATTCTCCATCAATACTCCACAATTTGATCGTTTTGTCATCAGACCCGGAAGCGATAATCTGGCTGTCCGGACTGATGGCGAGTCCGTAAACCGAAGCCCGATGTCCGGTCAAGATTCGCGGGGGTTCGACCGGCAAATTTTTCAGATCTTTTAAATCGAAAACTTCGACGAAAAAATTATTCGTTCCAATCGCGATCTTACCCCCATCTGCCGCCCAAGCGACGGAGCGTATTCCCGCGCTCGAACTGTCGATTTTATGCGCCAGCTTTCCATCAGTCCGCCACAGTCTCAGACTCGTATCACCCACAGAAGCAATCAATTCACCATCCGCACGAATTGCCAAACCCCAAACCGTATCTTCGTGGCCGTAAAGCTTTCTCGACAACTCCCGGTTATATTGCCACACTTTGACAATGCCATCATCGCTGGCTGAAGCCGCCATCAAACCGTCCGCCGTCAGCGCGACATCGCGAACAACTCCATCGTGTTTTTTGAAGGTGTGGATGAGGGTTCCGTCCGTCAGCCAAATTTTGATGGCATTATCATTTCCGCCGGTGGCAATATATTCGCCATTTTCGCTGCAATCGACTCCTAAAATGACATCTTCGGCTTGAAAAGTGTTCACCAGGGTTCCGTCGGTCCGCCACAGCTTTGCCGTTCGGTCCGTACTTCCGGACACGAGTAAATTTGTTTTTTGGCAAAAGGCGACATCCCAAACCGATGCCTGATGTCCTTCCAGAGTTTTCAATAATTGACCCTCAATACTCCAGAGTTTGACGACTCCATCGACTCCTGCAGAAGCGACTATTTCACTTTCGGCATCAAAAGCTACATTCCAAACCGCCTGTTGGTGTCCTTCCAAAGTCGCCAACAATGTGCCGTTTTTTCGCCAAACTTTGACGGTGCGATCGCTACTCGAAGACGCGATCTTTTGACCGTCGGGACTGAAGGCGACTCCCCACACCGAAGCCTCGTGAGCCGGAATCTTTTTTAACAGTTTTCCATCGATGCTCCACAACTGGATGTTTCCATCTAAACTCCCGGAAACGACAGACTTTCCGTCCGGACTAAAAGCCACCCGAAAAACGGTCGCCGAATGTTTCAGGGTTTGGAGTAACCGGCCGTCAGACCGCCAAATTTTCACGGTTTTATCTTGGCTCGCCGTGGCTAATAACTTGCCATCCGGGCTGATATCCGGGCTGAAAACGCTGCCTTGATGGCCGATCAGTCGATTCAATTCGCCGCTGCCGTAAACGGCTTGGTTCAAGGCGTTTTCTACTTGCCCTGCGATCTTTTCATCGACCCGGCCTAAAGCGTCCATACGGCGTCTGGCCTTGACCGCGGCGACCATCGCTTCCAACTGGTTGTGGGAAGCAAACAAGCCTTTAGAAGAGGAAGCCAGGGCGATAATTTCGTTAGTTCTCGCCTGTCGGTACTGCCGACTGGCAAAGATACCGATACCGGAAGAAATGACAAAAGCGACGGTGACGACGGACAGAAGTAGCCGTTGCAATTTGGCGTTTTTTTGTTCCTGTAATAATTGTTGGCGTTCCGCCTCCAGTCGCTTGTGTTCTTCGACGAGTCGGGCTTCAACTTCTTTGGCTCGAGCGGCTTCCAATGCTCTTTGTGCTTCTCTGCGATCCAGTTCTTCGCACTGCGCTAAAAATTGATAATCGAGATCGCTCAAACTTTTTCCGATCGCCCAAATTTGTGCATCTTTTAAAGCCCGCCCCCGCAACAGCCGCGATTCGTCCG
>NZ_JAYFER010000205.1:0-559 GCF_055795065.1 Lyngbya sp. CCY1209 | reverse complement strand
GTTATCCCCTCCTAAACCTCCCCAATCATCTTCAGATGATTTGAGCTATTAGCTTGGGAATTGATTCCCAAGCGGTTTCTCGTACCCAAAAAGGGCGCAAGCCTTGCGCCCCTACCCAACTTATTCAAACTGTTTGAAAAAGGCGGCCGTAGTCCAGTAGGGTGTGTTATGCGGCTGGAAAATGCGAATGCTGACAAATCAATGATATTTCCGCATAACGCACCATCCATAATTACGCGATCGTCCAATTGGAATCACGATCATTTCTGACATCATCATCACATCATCCACGGAACACCGTATTCGATTTTTCTCAATACCATCATTTATCAATGAGTCTGCGTTCCGTGTTTGCATCATCCATCAATTTTAGATGGTTGGGAGATGCGGGGGTGCGATCGCATTTTTGTAGGGGCGTATGGCATACGCCCCAATTTGATATTCGCCCGACACCAGATGAAAAAGGGCGCAAGCCAGGGGCCCCTACAGAGTTGATAATTGAGGCGATCGCATCCTCAAAATTTGGTACTCTGTTTGAATGACTGATTTTAGGCTTGTA
>NZ_JAYFER010000204.1:0-477 GCF_055795065.1 Lyngbya sp. CCY1209 | reverse complement strand
CAGCCTTATAACTGTCTGTATGTTCCTAAATTTGGTATCACAGGATACTAAATGAGGTCGGAACTCTCAGGGTCAAGGAAAGTCAGTAATACAAGTTTCTTATATAAGAAATAAGTAAAACTGATAATTCAAGAGAGGAGGCGATAGCCACCCCCAGTTTTGGGGCTCACAACCCCAGGATTGAAGCGGGGAACGGAAGGCGGTGAGGGAGAATCTGCTCCCAATAACTCGACCACTGCCAACCATCTATGACTAACCGGAAGGTAAACATCTGCGATGAACCCTCGAAACAAGAAGGTATCGAAAACAGGTTGATTACGGTGCTGCTCGAATGAGTATGTGGAAAAGTGGAAGGTTCGACATACTATCCACACAGACCCTTAAAAGTACACCGGGGGAGAGGATGAGTCTAAGGATGGATTACCCATACAGATGGAACGAATTAACCCCATACTGGCTCTTGTCCAATGGTCGATT
>NZ_JAYFER010000203.1:0-297 GCF_055795065.1 Lyngbya sp. CCY1209 | reverse complement strand
AACCCCATACTGGCTCTTGTCCAATGGTCGATTAGACAAGTAGTGAAGGCTATAGCCGCAAGTGTAAGCGCAAGCCAGATGGGGGTGAGATGTAACCAAAAGCCAACGCCCAGATGTAATGTTTGGGATATGCAGACAGGTTACGGTTCAGACGTAAGATGGAGACTCGAATAGCAATAATGGCGAGGTCTAGACAAACCAAAGGATTCGGTAAGCCGAAACCAACGGTCACTAAGAATGCATGGAGAGCTATCAATTGGGCGAAAGTCCAGCGGATGGTTTTCAAGTTGCAAAAGC
>NZ_JAYFER010000202.1:0-19598 GCF_055795065.1 Lyngbya sp. CCY1209 | reverse complement strand
TGATCGTCGATTGGGAAACACCGTTTTTATTGGGACTGATACTTAATGTAATAATTGATTACTAAATGCGTACTTATATAACCATAAGAGAATTTTTGTAAAAAATAAGCAAAGATGCTCAATTTTTTAGGTGGCGTGCCATAACAACTGTACTTCTTCGGCACTCGTCGAATTTTGCTGCGGCGGTTCCGCCAAACATTCTAACAATTGGACGACGGCACTTAATTTTTCGGGAGAGAGTTGCCCGATCAGGGCGATCGCTTTTTGGCGAAGATCGGCAGTCTGAATCATTGACTATCCCAAATTGTGGCTAATTCACACTTTAGCATCCCATCTTAACTCCCCTCGCCCAGAATTGGGAGAGGGGTTGGGGGTGAGGGCGAGAAGCGATGGCAAAGCCCCCCAACCCCCAATTTTGAGGGAGCCAGATGGACTCGACTCCCCTCGCCCAGGATTGGGAGAGGGGTCGGGGGTGAGGGCCTCCATCAATCAATAAAAAACCCCTCGGCCACCCGATACCGATCGCGCCCGGCCGATTTTGCCGCGTAGAGGGCGCGATCGGCGGCGGCGACCAAGGTATGTAAATCTAGGTTCTGAGTCGGTATGGCGGTGGCGATACCGACGCTGAGGGTGACGTATTGTTTCTCGGATTTGCGGTGGGGAATTTTCAGATCCCACAGCGTTTTCTTGATAGTTTGAACCAGGGCGATCGCGGTCGAGGTCGTCATCTTGGAGCCGACGATCACGAACTCCTCGCCGCCGTAGCGGGCGACCAATCCATCGAACGGTTTGTGGCCTTGTTCGAGAACTCTTGCCACCTCTTTCAAGCAGCGATCGCCCTGTTGGTGTCCGTAAGTGTCGTTGTATTTTTTGAAATAGTCTACATCGCAAAAAATGACCGTCAAAGGCTTTTTTACCAAGCTCAAATACTCCCACTCGCCCTCGATAAATTCGTTGAAATAGCGGCGGTTTGCGGTCTGGGTGAGGCCGTCAATACTCGCCAATCGTTGCAATTCTTGATTCGCTTGGGCTAACTCTTTCGTCCGGTCCGCGATGCGATGTTCCAGGGTTTCAAAGGAAAACCGCAACTGTTTCGCCATGTCCGAGAGCGATCGCGACAAATCGCCGATCGCGTCCTGGCGATCGAAAATGACCGGTTCATCCCAATGACCTCGGGCGATCGATTTGGCCACATAACTGAGTTTTTGGATGGGTTGCGTCAGCCAGTGGGCGACGAGTAAACCGATTAATATACTGACAACTAACGCGATCGCGCATAACATCAAAGTGATCCGCTTATTCTGGTTGATTTTTTCCATAAAATCCGCTTCGGGAACGAGGATGACCACCACCCAATCCAAGCCGTAGGGATCGTTGACGCGGACGACTTCCAAATATTGGCGGTGTCCTCCGGCGGAAAAGATCAACTGCGACGATCGAATTTTATCCAGACCTTTAAAATGGACATCAAGAAATTGAGATGCCTCTCGAATCAAGGGGTTGAGGCTGTCCCGGGCATCGATCAGTTGGATGTTTTCTTCGGTTCCCACGGTGATCGGTTCAGCCGTGGATGTGGCGACCAGCAAACCGGAGGGTTCCATGATAAACGCCAGTCCCGATTCGCCGATATCTAAATTTCTCAAAAATTGATTTAATTCCAAAGATAAGACGATATCCGTCGCACAGATCGCCCGCAGTTTGCCGCTGACATCATCGTAAACCGGCGTACTTGCGGTAATGGTGGGGAGGGCATATTTAAAACCGAGATAGATCTCGCTCCAAATCGGTTTATCTTCGCTTTTGGCGAGGGTGTACCAGGGTCGTTTTCGGGGGTCGTACTGTTGATTTCCTTTGCCGATCAAATGCGATCGGTTGCCCGTCGAATCTGCTTTGTAGGTATAATGATAGCGATCGGTAGTCGGATTGGCGACGTGAATTTCCAGGCGATCGCCCTGCCCTCCTTCCGAGTAACCGACGCCCAAAAAAGCGCCTTCTTCCTCCGTCCCGCAATAAATAAAATTGGTGGAGGGAAATAACCGAGCCTGTTGCCAGAGTGAATGGACGCCTTTTCCGGTGACGATATCCAGGTCGCCCTGCCGGATAGCCTTGGCGTTGATGGAGTTGATGACGTGGGGTCGATCAATCGTGTTTTGCAATTGATTGACAATGTGCAGTGCGATGGATTTTCGCAGTTGATCTGCGAGGTCGTTGACCGCCATTTGACCGTTTTTAAAAGACAAATAACCCACCACTCCAACTGTCACAAATATTTGTAGAACAAAAGGAACGATCAGCGTCCCTTTCAGTGACAATCGATTGAAAATTTTAGCCAGTTTTAAGTTCATTGTGAGAGTTGAGACACGGAAGGTGAGAATTTGCGAATCGATGGGGCTGACAACAGTTCTTCCACTCGAAAAACCAACCGACTGCCACCCATTGTCCATCGCCTTCGGAATCGTCCGACCCCATGGCGACATCCGATCGCGATCGACAGTCCACTCGACCGCAAGCATGGTAAAGGGCGATCGCCATCGACGGCAAAAACAATCATTATAACGGTAAAAATTTAAAAATTCCATCGCTCAGTTCTCTTGTAGTTTACTCTAGCTCTCTTCGGTAACTTTCGCCAGATCGAATACGGAAACCCACACCGACACCCCTTTCAGACGGGAGTTGCCGATTTTTTTTTCGCCGCTATCAGTCGTCCTTCTGCAATCGTAAAATTACGGATTACAATAGAATTTATCATTGTCATTGGAGCGGATTTTTACTGGTTCATAAAAACGTTAAAATCCCCGTCCCCAACCCTTCCCCACGACGGGAGAAACGGGAGGGGACGGGGGCGAAAAACCCGACCGATCACACCGCCGCCGCTTCCGGATGTTCGATTTTCGTTCCCAACACCTTCAAAAACTCGGCCAGCCAGCGGGGATGGGCCGGCCACGCGGGCGCCGTCACCAAATTCCCGTCCGCGATCGCGTCATCGGCGGAAATGTCGGCGTACTGCCCCCCCGCCCGGGTGACGTCGGGTCCGCAGGCGGGATAGGCGGAACAGCGTTTCCCCCGCAAGACGTCCGCCGCCGCCAGCAGTTGGGCACCGTGACAGATGGCGGCGATGGGTTTATTCGCCCCGGCGAAATGTTTCACCGCCTCGATGACATCCGGGTTGAGGCGGATATATTCGGGCGCCCGCCCGCCGGGAATCACCAAGGCGTCATAATCTTCCGGGCGAATTTCCTCGAAGGTGGCGTTGAGGGTAAAATTGTGGCCCGGTTTCTCGCTGTAGGTCTGGTCGCCCTCGAAGTCGTGGATCGCCGTCCTGACCGTATCTCCGGCTTTTTTCCCCGGGCAGACGGCGTGAACCCGGTGGCCCACCATCTGCAACGCTTGGAACGGGACCATCACTTCGTAGTCTTCCACAAAGTCCCCCACCAGCATTAAAATCTGTTTTGCAGCCATTGTTGAAACCTCACCGAATTGTTTATCTTTAAGTTTTAACAATTCGGCGATCGCACCGTATCAAATTGGTCGGAATCCCCGATCGCTGAGTGCCGATCTAGCGGTTTTTGACCGAATCAGATCCGGACGATCCCCCTAAATCCCCCTTCACAAGGGGGACTTGAAGAGCTTGAGAAACGCTATGGCTGATAGCGACATCCCCCGTCCCAAACTATCCTCCCACCGAGTCCATGCTTCCATTCATCCGCGACGACCTCAACCCATTTCAAGCCTACACGCCCCATCCTGGCGGAGATTCCGGCAGTCCGGTCTGTTCCGAAATCATTATCGATCGCCTCGATACCAATGAGTGTCCCTACGACTTGCCGGAGGAGTTGAAGCAAAAGTTAGCCTGGACCTACCAGCAGGAAATCGAAACCAACCGCTATCCAGACGGCAGCCACGCCCCCCTGAAGCGGGCGATCGCGGATTACGTCAATTCCGCCCTGTCCGACACCACAACCCCCTTCACGGCCGATTCTGTCTCGGTGGGGAACGGTTCCGACGAGTTGATCCGATCGCTTTTGATCGCCACCTGCCTGAACGGCGGGGGGTCGATTTTGGTGGCCGAACCCACCTTCTCCATGTACGCCATCCTCGCCCGAACCCTGGGAATTCCGGTGGCGGCGGTGAACCGTTCCGAGGCGAATTTTGAAATCGATCTCGCCGCCGCCCAAACTGCGATTTCCCAAACCCAAAATCCCCCCGTCCGGGTGGTGTTCGTCGTCCACCCCAATTCCCCGACGGCGAACGCTTTGACGGATGCGGAATTGGACTGGCTGCGGAGTCTCCCGGACGATATTTTAGTTGTTATCGACGAGGCTTATTTCGAGTTCAGCCAAACCACCGTGGCGGGGGAATTGCAACGGCATCCCAACTGGGTGATTTTGCGGACGTTTTCCAAGGCGTTTCGCCTCGCTTCTTTGCGGGTGGGATATGCGATCGCCTCCCCGGAACTGACGGCAATTTTGGAGAAAGTCCGCCTCCCCTACAACCTCCCCAGCTTCACCCAGGCGGCGGCGTTGATGGCGTTGACGCACCGGGAAGAGTTGCAAAACGTGATTCCGGAAATTCTCGCCGAACGCGATCGCTTATTGGCAGATTTATCCGATCATCCCCGTTTAAAAGTGTGGCCGAGCGACGCCAATTTTATCCACGCCCGCCTCAAATCGGACAATTCCGACGCGGCGTTAAATGAAATTGTCAAACAACTCAAATCCCAAGGGACGTTAATTCGCCACACCGGCGGCGGGTTGAGAATTACCGTCGGGACGCCGGAGGAAAATCAACGGACTCGCGATCGCCTGCTGTCGGTTTAGGAAGTGCGATCGCCGATTTTTGTCGTCAAAAAATCTGTAGCTGCTTGGCATCAGCAACAATTTGAACAGATTCGCCAGACATGACTTTTTGATAAGTCAAACTCCAATCATCATCCTTGGTATCTTCTCCCATAAAACGAAATGAAGATGTTGCCAGATATTGTAACTCCCTTTCAAAAGCCAGCCAATAACGACTTTCATTTTCGGCGACAAATCCCGTCGTATTCGACCCGGCAAAAATATCAAGGACTAAATCGCCAGGTTCGGTAAGAAATCTGATGAAAAATTCCGGAAGTTTATTGGGAAATCTAGCAGGATGGGCTTTTAATCCCAATGCCTTGCACCCCCGAAGATACTGACTATTTGATTCTGAATTGGGAATTTGTAGAAGATTGGAAGGAATTGCACCGCCGTTATCTTTCCCAAATCCTTTGCTGATATCATGTCCGGAGGGACGTTTTTTGGGATCGTAGAATTTTTCTGGATCTTTAAGCAATGTTTTCATCCTCGGACTATATTCAGTCAAAACTCGGGTGACATCTGATTTTGGAAACTCAGATTTACTGAACCACCAAACCGTATTCACGGAATCTTTGGCGCGAATTTTGCGTTTATTAACCCATTCGATAGGACTCGGTAACTTTGAAGGATTAAACCAATAAAAGTCTTCTGCAAGAAAAAATCCAATTTGATCACAAAAATGAATTGGAATTCTAAAATTATACAAACTACGCACAGGTTTTCCCTTTTCATAAGCGCCACCCAAGTCCAGAACGAAGCTGCCATCATCTTTCAATTTTTGATAGACCACTGTGGCAAATTTAGCCAGCCACTCAATATATTCATCTTGTCCTTTATTTCCATATTCTTTTTTTCTCTGTAGGGCAAAGGGGGGACTGGTTAAGACTAAATTTATACTGCGATCGGGTAATTCATTTAACAGTTCGAGAGAATCTCCACAAAATGCAAATCCCAGATCCGTGTAATAAGTTGGTTTTTTCGCTATTTTGTCAAGATTAAGAGGAAATTTCATCTGTTGTAGAGGCATGGCTTTTTGGGGTTGCTACTTATAGTCTGTAGATTTATAGTCATCACCGTTTCATTATAAAGGATATGTCAACTTCTAGAAAATATGTCATCAAATGCCAGAAAGATTTTTGCCAAAAGATTAAAGCAAATCCGACAGATGCGAGGTCTTTCTCAAGAAGAACTGGCAGAGATTGCCGGTTTACATCGAACCTATGTGGGATCTGTAGAACGTGGCGAACGTAATGTGTCCATTGACAATATGGAACGTCTGGCAAAAGCCCTAGAGGTTGATATTACTGCACTTCTTAGGGAATAGTAGCTATGAAACCTCATCCAGACAAAGTAGTTCTTGACGAATTATTTCCATATATTCAGCAATATCAAGATTTGGCTTCCCGGCATGGAATCAATGATATTTTTCAAGATAACGGCGGAAAACTTTTACAAGTGCTTTTGGTCACGGGGTTGGAAATTATCCCCGGAAGAGAAGGGAATGATGCCAAAGATGCAGATGGAAATGAATTTGAGTTGAAGTCAGTTAACATAGCTCTCACCAAGAGTTTTTCAACTCATCACCATATCAACCCTCGAATTATCGATAAGTATCGGCAAGTAGATTGGATATTTGCAGTTTATCGAGGAATTAACTTGCTGTCAATTTATCAACTCACGCCGTCAGATTTAGAATATTTTTATACACAGTGGGAAGAGAAGTGGCACAGTAAAGGGGGCAAGGATATTAACAATCCTAAAATTCCTTTGAAGTATGTCATACAGCATGGACAATTGCTATATTCTAGTGACTCGGTTCATGACTGAGTGAATCGGATTTTCCTCTCCCGAACTGTAGAATTACTCAAATCAGTCATCAGATCGAGGCTACTAGATAATATTGGGGACGCCGGAGGAAAATCAACGGACTCGCGATCGCCTGCTGTCGGTTTAGGAAGTGCGGCTCAAGGCCGACTTTCAAACTCCTGAAACGGGATCACGTCCACCTTGATTTTAACAGGTTTGTTGAGCCGTTTTGTCATCTCCCGAGACGCGATATCGAGCCGTTCCTGAATGGCGGTCATTTCGTTCGCCGGAATTTCAATTGCCACATCGAAATACAAGACATCATCGTTTCCGTAGCGGCCGTTTAAAGTGCGAAACCTTGACGTTCCCGGAAACAGATCGGGTTGATTTTTTCTCATTTGAAAGAGGGTGTCATAGGCGACGGATTCTAGATACAGCTTCCGGAGCGAAAATCCCAGGGGTTGAAGCAAGAGTGACAGACATAATAAAGAGACGGTCAAGCCAAAAATTGCCCGTTTTGGACGGCCGTATTTTTGCGATACAAACACCAAGCTGGCGCTGAAGATAATTCCCGCCAAGTTGGTTATAAATAGTAGAAATGAACCGGCGGCGATGCTCGAATCGATGCCGTAGGAGACGGCGATTTCCGTCCCCAATTTACCCAGGCACAACCCGATCCCGACGACACTCAACGGCGGCACCAAAGCGACGGCGATCGCCACTCCCGGCAGGGCGTTGGCGATGCTGCGGCGGGTATTCGCAAAGGCCGCCGCGGCCCCCGCCGCCAGGGCGACGCCCAGATCTAAAGAGTTGGGCTGGATGCGGCCCAAAATTTCCGATCCGACGACTTTCAACCCGAGTAAATCCGTGGTAAAATAGGCGATGAAAATGACCGACAAAAGACCCGTCAGCAGGGTGAATATCGACCGTTCGATCAATCGCGGATTGAGGACGATCAGGGCGTAAGCCAGGGCGACGATCGGGTTCATCAACGGGGCGATAATCATCGCGCCGATGATGGTGGCGGCACTGTTCGTCAGCAGCCCGAAGGTGGCGATCGCCGTCGCCAATGACAATAACAAATAGAATTTAAAATCGGGCAGTGAAGCCTGCAAAAATGTCTGATTTAATTCGCTGCCGGGAATGGGTTCTTCCCCCATGATCAGCCAATCCTGGGAGAGACTCTGCCAGGATTGCCGGCAATATTGTTTGACGCGGTTGAGTCCGATCATAGATCCTCCAAAAAGAGACTGGAACGGTGGATAATTTACAAATCTAAAAAATCGCTCCTAGTTGGGTCGGGTAGAAGCGACAAAAATGATGAGTTTTTATATCAAATCCGGTCGAATGCTCGGAACGAACCGGGTTGGATATCCGCACCGCTTGGGAATCAATTCCCAAGCTAATAGCTCAAATCATCTGAAGATGATTGGGGAGTTTGTGCGACTCAATACAGCAATTTTCAAGTCAATGAGGTACACTTTCCAATTCAAAGTCCCCCTTTTCAAGGGGGATTTAGGGGGATCGTGCGGTTATTATTCGAGCGAAAATCGCTGTAACCGGCTCTGATATTAGATTAAATTCTTGATTTTATCAACACTGAAAATGCCAGTTTAAGAACACTTTCTCACCCGTCGTAAAATGTCTTTGCGCCCGCCGTCTTCCGCGATCGCGCCCTTCCAGGTGGCTGTAAAAGGGCCGTCGATCGCCCCAGAACTGCCACTTTCTATATCGCGTCGGCGATGTCGATCGCACCGGATACATCCGACCCGCCATTTCAATTTCAGGGCATCCTGAGACGATCGCCCCGAACCCATGCAGGCATTTCTCGAATGGAATGGGGTCAGTCTTTTTACTCATCCGACGGTTTGAACCTTGCCAGAGAATAATGGGAGTTTGTGGCTAGTTCTGTGGGCGGATTATAGCATATTTTGGGGCATATTGGCGGCATTTTTTTGGCGATCGCCGGAGAAAATAGAAAACCGTTCTAACTCGACCGATCGCGGAACGTTTTGATCGCCTCCACCACCTGCGAATGTCCCTCGGAAGACGCCCAAATCAACGCCGTCCAATTGTTGTTGTCCCTGGCCCGAAAATTCGCGCCGCGATCGAGCAACAGTTCCACCGCCGCCCGGTGGCCCGCCCCCGCCGCCGCCATCAACGCCGTCAGGCCGAAATCCGTTTTCGCGTCGATATCGGCCCCCGCCGCCAGCAGGCGTTCGAGAATCGCCACCTTTCCCCCGGCGGCGGCTTCCATCAGGGGAGTCCAACCGTCATTGTCCCCCCGGTTCACGTCCGCCCCCGCCTCCAATAGGCATCCGACGATCGCTTCATCCCCCGCCGTCACCGCGGCGATGGCCGGGGTCGTCCCCTCTTCCCCCGCCGCGTTGACATCCTGGCCAGCCGCGATCGCGGATTCCACCCGGGCCCGGTCGCCCGCTTTAACAGCATCAATTAACTCGGTCATCTCAGTTTCCGATTCTCGCCTCGGCGAGTTGCGCCAAGGCTTATTATCCAACAAAATTGCGAGATTTAGGAACGCGCCAACTCTTCCTCGGAAACCCAGGTTCCGTGGAAGCCGTAGGGGACTCGGTGGGGCATGATCACCCGGGCGATCGCTCCGTCGGCCACATTTTGGGCGTCGATGACCACAAATTCCGATTGGTTTGACTCCTGATTGTAGACAAACGTGACCAGCCAGCCCTCATCCTCCGCCGTCCCCCCCGGACGGGGCACGAACACGGCCTCGCCGCCGAAGCGTTCCGGACCGAACTCGTGAATTTCGGAGGTGCCGCGATCGCGATCGTACTTGATCAGTCCGTCGAACAGGGGCATCGGAACCGGCGCCATTTTCGCCGTGTAGCCGTAGCGATTTTTTCGGCCCGTCCGCGCCTCATTGATGCGGGGAAAATCGGAGGCGCGATCGTCGATTTGTTCCTCCTTGGCTTCCCCCGTTTTCAAGTTGAATCGCCACTGGTGCAGGCGGGGAATTTCCGCATCGCGATCGTCGGTTTGTTGCAATGAAAGAACCGTCGTCGATTTCATCCGACAGGCTGTCAGCACAATTTCATCCCCCTCCTCGTAGGCGTTGAGGGTATGAAAAATAAAGCAGGACGGACACTCAAACCAGCGGATATCATTGTTATCGCCGTGGCGGGGAAGAATGCCAAATTGGGCGGGCAATTCCGACTCGAAATTCCAAGCCGGTTCCCCCCGCTGCATCTTTTCGGGATAGAATTTCAGGGGCAGGTCCATGAAAATCGGTAATTTTCCGTGATGGCGAAATCGTGGTGCATACTGCCCACCGGCAACTCGATGCGGACGGTGCGGGACAGTTCCCCGCCGGGGGTGGCGATGCTGTAGTCTATGTGGGGATCTGGGCCGAGAGAATAGCCGAAAAATAGCATTTCTCCCGTCACCGGATCAATTTTGGGGTGGGCGGTAAAGGCGGAGGTGAGTTTCCCGTTGAAGGTGTGGGGCCCGACGGTTTCCAACTGGGGGAGTCGGATGGCGTGGGGTCCCCCCCCTTCCCACAGGGCTAAAAACTGTCCGGCGTGCCAGATTAAAGCGGTGTTGGCGGCGTTTTTGAACGGACCTTCGGGGTTGTCCATTTGGGGCGGTTCCATGAGTCCGGTCCAGATGGCTTTTCCCGCCTCCCGTTCTTTCAGAAAGCCCCGGGTGCGGACGTAGCGGTTGCGGTAGGAGGCTTTTCCGTCTTTGATGCGGACGCCGTGCAACATCCCGTCCCCGTCGAACCAGTGGTAGTTGCCGAGGGGGGGAAATTGGGGGTTCGGGCCGTTGCGGACGAACATCCCGGACAGGTCGGGGGGGAGTTCGCCAATTACAGTCAAGTTATCGGCGACGACCTCTTCTCGAATGGGGGCAAAGTTCCCCTCTAGAAACGGATTCACGGCGGTGGAAGTCATGGTAAGGAGTGAATTTCAACATCACAGATAGGGTAGCGCAAGAGCGGGCTTTTTAGGGGAGCAAAATCGATGTTTTCATCTCCGAGTCCGGTTGGGTCGAGTTTTCATTCTAAATAATCATGCATTTTGCCGGGGCGGGCGATCGATTTTCCGAAGGATCTCAATTACTGCCATTTTGACCCTCCACAGTCCGATAAAATTGACGTGGCCCGAACCGATCGCAATTGACCTGAAATATCATGACCAAATTGAAAGTTTTACTCGTACCGGATTACCTCGACTGGATTTTGGGAACTTGGGCGAAACAAATTGTCCGGGTGGGAACCCGACACGACTATTACTTTTTTCCCCAACAAATGTTTCCCCATTATCAAAAAGAATGGGACTCGTTGATTGAGAGGGTCGATGTCATCCACGTTCTCAACGACTTTGCGTTCGAGAAAACGAAATTTCCGGACAGCCTTCCCGCCGTCGGTTCTATTCACCACGTCACGGACTGGGAACCATTGATTCCCATCACGCAAAAATGCGATCGCATCATGACCGTCGCCGGCGAGTGGAGAGATTTTCTCCTCGAAAAGGGGATTCCGGGCGATCGCATCAGTTTATTTCACAATGGCGTAGATCCCTCGGTTTTTTACCCCTTGCCCGACAAAATGGAAGCTCGACGACAACTCGGCATATCCTCCCCGACGCCCCTGATCGGGTACAGTGCAAAATTCACCAGCGATACCGACGGTCGCAAGGGAATTCCCATTTTACTTAAAGCGTTAAAACGCCTGTCAGAAACTGATCTAAAATTTGGAATTGTCATTACCGGCCCCGGATGGGATGAGGTCGTCAAAGAAATTAAAAGTTACGGCATTTCTGAGGTGTATTACTATCCATTTCTGCCCGATCGCATGATGCCGGTTTGCTACAATGCCCTCGATTTATACGTCGTCACCTCCAAAGTGGAAGGGGGGCCGGTTCCCGCCATCAACTGCATGGCTTGCGGGGTTCCGGTGGTGGCGACACCCGTGGGAATCGTCATCGATTATATCCGAGATGGGGCGAACGGGATGGTCGTTCCCAAGGAAGATGCGGAAGCCACGGCAAAGGCGATCGCCCGATTGTTGGAGAATCCGGGACTGAGGAACAATATCGCCAAAAATGGCTTGGAAACTGTCGCAAATCATCTCACCTGGGATAAAACTCTGTCCGGAATTGAGGAAATGTACGAGCGGGTTTGGGCGGAAAAATCCGGCCGCAGGGAACCGTCAAAAACCGCGCCCGACCCGGTAAAACAGAGGAAAAAAGTTTCGGCGATCGACGCTTATTTGTGGAACTTGAAACTGCTCAAACAGGGACATACAAGAGAAGGGATTCGGGGGATTTTAGAAGGGAATCTCGGTATCGCTTCGACGGAAACGCTAAAAATCGGCTTCCAAAAACTATCCGGCTTATTTGACGAAAGATCGGAGTCGCGATCGCCGGTTTAAAAATTGAGCGTCGGGAATTTTGTAGGTCAAAACAGAGATTCGACAGGTAGAGTTTTCCTTTCAGATTCATGGTTTTGTTCTCTCCAAAAAGTCTGAATTGTATGCATTTAAAATTCGGTTTCGTTCAAGCAGTAATTCAGCCGTTCGGCTAGAATTTGGACGTGGGGAGGATTGAACATGGTATCGTGATTTCCGGGAACATCATAAATGCTCAAACCAGCCGCAGCCAAATGGCCCCAACCTTGTTGTGGATCGCGTTTTTGCCAGTCTTCCGCCGTCGCCATGTCGGGTAAAGTCGCCCGGGGGGGTTCGGACGATCGCAACAGTACCAACCGCCCCGGATAAACTCGGGGAGTGTAGTTATTTCTCGCTTTCATATTCGCCTCGCGAATGATGGCGCTGCGCCGTTTTTGAGAGAGGACTCGTCCCCAACTATAATGAATTGTACCATAAATTTTGAGCGCCATTTGTTTGAGAAAAAATTCGGACTCTTTGAGCAACATTCGCCCGTTTTTCAGGCGTAACAAGTAAGACCAATAATGCTCCTTACGGAAAGTTATACGTTCAAACGTTCCGTAGCCGTAAGTATCCAATAAAATCACTGTTGCCACCTCTTCCCCTTGCCCGACCAGTTGTTGCGCCATCTCAAAGGCGATGATGCCGCCGAAGGATTGTCCCCCCAGAAGATAGGGGCCTCGGGGCTGAATTTTTTGCATTTCTCGAATGTAATAATCGGCGATTTCTTCCGCCGTATCCAACGGTTTTTGAATGCCATCTAATCCCCGAGCCTGCAAACCGTAAAATGGCCGCTCTGCGTCGCAATACTTCGCCAATTTTTCCAGGTTAATGACATTTCCCAAGCGGCCGTGAACGCAGAAAAAAGGCTGTTTATAACCCGTCGGCTTAATGGGAACCACCGCAGACCAGAAGTTGGATTCTTTCCCGTCTCGGATTAAATTTGCCAATTCTTCGATGGTCGCCACCTTCAAAAGAACGGCTAAGGGAATATTTTTGCCGATCTTTTTCTGAACCCGTGTCACCATCTCCACGGCCAGCAATGAGTTTCCCCCCAAGTCAAAAAAGTCACTTTTTACCCCGACGGATTTCACCTTTAAAACCTGCTTCCAAATGTCTGCCAACTGCGTCTCTAGGGCATCTTTGGGCGCGACAAAGTGGGGATCTGGAGCGAAGGTTTCCGCTTCGAGATCGGGGAGAGCCATGCGATCGCGCTTTCCATTCGGCGTCAGGGGCAATGCCTCTAAAAATACAAAAGCAGAGGGTACCATGTACTCGACCAACTTTTCCCGAAGAAACGATCGCAGTCCGTCGATCGCGTCGGTTTTGTCGATTTTTTCCGGGGGCAATTTGGGGACTAAATAGGCGACCAAACGCTTGTCTCCGGAGGCATCATCTCGGGCTATGACAGCGGCCGCTTTCAG
The DNA here is from genome assembly GCF_055795065.1 of Lyngbya sp. CCY1209. Taxonomy (NCBI): domain Bacteria; kingdom Bacillati; phylum Cyanobacteriota; class Cyanophyceae; order Oscillatoriales; family Microcoleaceae; genus Lyngbya; species Lyngbya sp. CCY1209. The sequence goes on along the minus strand of NZ_JAYFER010000202.1, from coordinate 6,108 downwards.
GTCGGGATGTTGTTCCAAAACGGCTTCAATTTCTCCGAGTTCGATGCGTTGGCCGCGAATTTTTACCTGAAAATCGACCCGTCCTAATAGTTCGATCGCGCCGTCGGGCCGGTAACGGGCTAAATCTCCGGTTTTGAACAGTCGTTGTTCCGGGTTCAGCGGGTTGGCGATATATTTTTCTGCATTCAAGTCGGGGCGGTTGAGATATCCCCGGGCCAGACAGCCGCCGGCCATGTGCAGTTCCCCCACTTCCCCATCCCCGGCGACGGGTTGAAGATCTTCGTTGAAAATGTAGGCTTGATTGTGGGGGTAGGGATAGCCGACGGGGATGTAACCCTCTCGGCGATCGAAATCGGGAGGCACGGCATAGGCGCAATTTCCGACGGTTTCCGTCTGGCCGTAAATATTAAAATAGCGCACCTTATTTTCAAAAAACTGTCGCAGTTTTTGATGGACTGTAACCGGGGGTAAATCCCCAGATAAAATGATGGCACGCAGCCGAGAATTTTTGAGTCTTTCTGTCTGCCAACTCTCCAGATTTTCTAAGGCTTGAAGTCCGGACTGCCAGACCGAGTGAACGCCGTCAGAAATGGTAATTCCAGCTCCAACAATTAACTGGAAGAGTTCGATGGGATTTTTGGTTTGCTCTCGGGTGGCAATGATACTGGTTGCCCCCCGAGACAGGGGAACCATCAGTTGTCTGACGGAGGACGAAAATGAGAAAGATGCGACGTGAAGGTAGATGTCATCGGCTCTCACTTGTAAGATGTCGGCAACAGCGGGAATGTAGCAAAAGACATTGGAACGGGTCAGTTGTACGCCTTTGGGTTTTCCAGTTGAGCCCGAAGTGTACATGACATAGGCGAGGTGTTCCGGCGTCGCTTCGCAAATGGGGGTTTCTCGGCTGTGTTGGCCGATCGCATCCCCGTCCGCATCGAGGCAGATCGGGGGAATTTCCAAGTCAGAAAAATTGCCGGCTAAATGTCGTTGCGTCAGCAGTAGGGGGACGCGAGTTTCTGTCAAAATAAAGCGCGATCGCTCTTGGGGATAAGCCGGATCGAGGGGAACGTAAGCTCCCCCCGCTTTGAGAATTCCTAAAATTCCTATCACTATCTCCGGCGATCGTTCCGCGCAAATTCCCACCAGAACATCCGGCTTGACACCGCGCCGTTGGAGAAAATGGGCAAGTTGGTTGGCTCTGGCGTTCAGTTCTCGGTACGTCAATTTCTGATTTTGACAAACCAGGGCGATCGCGTCTGGCGATCGCTCGACCTGAGCTTCAAATAGTTGTTGCATTGGGAAACAACTCCACACTTACTTTTCCATTCAAGCACGGTTTTTCGAGAATGTCATCATGCTGCGAACCCAACCGACGGTAATTTTCCCAAACCGAACCTTTTCTCCGGACTCACCTTGGCGATGGCGGGGTTCGTCCCCTCTTTCCCGACAGTATTGACATCGTGACGGGGACGGGTTGCGATCGCCGATTCAGAACTTGATATAATAGTATCCGACCCGTCATCCAACTCAACTTGAACAACTTTTTCCAGGATGCATCCTCCGAAGTCCATCGAACCCGCCGACTCGATCCACAGGTCAATTCATGAAAAAATCCGCTCCCTATCCCCTCAAACAAGAGATTGGCAAAACCTTTATTATTGCCTATAAAGAGAAGACCGACCAATTGGAGTCCCATTTAACAGGGGAGGACTTAGACTGCGAAGTTTTGCGACAAAAACACCGGCCAGAATACGAAGATTATTCTCCCAGTTACCTCTGTTTGCTCAATCATAAAACGGCTTGGGAAATTGCCAGATTACAGTCGAAACCGACGCTAATTGTCGAAGCCGATTTTGTCCCAGTTATCGGGTTCGGAGATCTGCCACTGCCTTTCCCTGGCGAACAAGAAAATGTCGGGGTTGCCTGGATTTATAATTGTGCTCCGCAGATTTATAGTGTATCCTCCGAAGGTTATGCAGAGGGCTTTTCTGTATCTACCGTTGCCTATATCGTCACTCCAAAAGCGGCCGATTCACTTCTGGAACTAGAGGTCAAAATACGAGAAAATCCGGGACCCAAAAACTATTCGAGTTGGGATTCAACAATCGACGGTTTTTTGAGACAAAGAAAATTCCAGAACTATATCCCCTTTCGCAACTACGGTGAACACGGAGGAAAACCAAACTTGGAACATCAAAAATTCGGCTTGAGCAAGGTTCATCGTGCCGACGTTCTGTATGGAAAATTGGCGTTTATTCCTCCATATCTTCAGGATGAATCTCATCAAAACTCAAAGCTACTCATGTCACGTTGTCAAGCACGAATCAAGGGGATTGCCCGATTGGCTCTCGGAAAATTTTTGCGAATCCCCGTCATTCAAGGTTCGAGTTATCCGCTGAGGCTGATCGGTTTTGCCGTCCGTCGCCAGCTAACATTTCGGGTTTAGAAGCCTTTTGATTTTGAGTTGCCAAAAACAACCATAACGGTGGGCTTTTGATCTCGGTTTTCCTGGCAAGTACCCTCCCAAAATTATTCAATTTATCGGATTATGAAAAAACTGAAAGTCTTACTGATACCGGATTACTTCGCCTGGGTTTTGGGTACTTGGGCAAAACAAATTGTCCGGGTGGGAACCCAACACGACTATTACTTTTTTCCCCAGCAAATGTTCCCTTATTATCGCCAAGAGTGGGAATCTCTGCTTCAAATTGCCGATGTCATCCACGTTCTCAGCGACTTTGATTTTGAGAAAACGATATTTCCAACTACTGTCCCGTCCGTCGGTTCCATCCATCACGTCACGAACTGGGAAAAACTGATTCCCATCACGCAGAAATGCGATCGCATCATGGCCGTCGCCGGCGAGTGGAAAGACTTTCTCTGCGAAAAGGGGATTCCCGGCGATCGCATCAGTTTATTTAACAATGGCGTAGATACTTCGATTTTCTACCCCTTACCCGACAAAATGGAAGCCAGACGACAGCTCGGCATTACCTCAGAAATACCTTTGATAGGGTACAGTGCCAAGTATACCAGCAATACCGATGGTCGCAAAGGCATTCATATCCTACTTCAAGCCCTAAAAACTTTGGCTGAAAATCATCAAAAATTTGGTATTGTCATTACCGGGCCGGGATGGGGAAAAGTCGTGGAAGAAATTAAAAGTTACGGCATTTCCGAGGTTTATTACTATCCCTTTCTGCCCGATCGCATGATGCCGGTTTGCTACAATGCCCTCGATTTATATGTCGTCACGTCCCAAGTGGAAGGGGGCCCGGTTCCCGTCATCAACTGTCTGGCTTGCGGGGTTCCGGTGGTGACGACACCCGTGGGAATCGTCATCGATTATATCCGAGATGGGGCGAACGGAATGGTCGTTCCCAAGGAAGATGCGGAAGCCACGGCAAAGGCGATCGCCCGATTGGTGGAGAACCCGGAACTGAGGCAAAATATCGCCGAAAGTGGCTTGGAAACCGTCAAAAATCATCTCACCTGGGATAAAACCCTGGCCGGAATCGAAGAAATGTACGAACGGGTTTGGGAGGAAAAATCCGACCGTCGGGAACCTTTAAAAACCGATCGCGATCCGGCAAAGCAGAGGGAAAGGGTGCTGGCGATCGATTCGTATTTGTGGAACTTGAAACTGCTGGCGAAGGGTCATCCCAAAGAAGGGCTGCGCGGAATTTTGGATGGGAATTTGGGAGTCGCCTTGACCGAAACGCCGAAAATCGTCGCAAAAGAACTTTCGAGCCGAGTTTGACACCGTTATTTTAGCCGGTGAAACGGGGCAATATTTGATTGAAAAATATCATTTCGGAGTCCCGGAAAAAGGAGCGATCGCCGGTTCAAATCTTGACGGTCGGCGATCGTGACATCCAACCGTTATATCACTCCGAAAGCAACACGATCCGATAGCGAGCTTTATTAGCCGCCACCTTGTCCATCGCCTCGTTCACCCGACTCAACGGCATCGTTTCGATCATCGGTTTGATCTGATTCACGGCGGCAAATTCCAACATTTCTGCCATGAACCGCCGGCCGCCCACTACGCTGCCGACGACGGATTTTTGACCGAAAATCAGCGGAATCAGCGGCACGTTCAAACTGGAAACCGGAATGCCGACGAAACACAAAACCCCGTTATTTGCCAGCAAACTGAACGCCGCATCCCAATCAGTTTCGGCGGAGATGGTGGAAATAGGTGAAATCGGCCGGAACCCGAACGCGATCGGCAAATCCGCCGTGATGCCCGACGATCAGGCCCGTATAGCCTTCGCGACAGATATTTTCTTCCCCTTGCAAACAATGATCGCAGGCCCGACAGGAGTTTTTGCTTTATATTTAAAAGAGAGCTGGGCCGTTTCCTCATCCCCAACTCGGCTAATGTTTATGAGCCTTTGTTTTAATCCCGCCTGTCGCCATTCCAACCCCGATCGCCTCTCATCTTGCCAACAGTGTGGCGAACCCTTGCTGCTCGGCGATCGCTATCGGGCTCTACAAGAAATCGGCTCCGGGGGATTCGGCCGCACCTACCTGGGGGTAGATGACGCGGAACCCGATCGCCCCCCCTGTGCCATCAAGCAATTTTTGCCCGCCTCCGCCAACGACAAAGCGATCGCCTCCCGCCTGTTCCGCAAGGAAGCTGAACGGTTGCGATCGCTTTCCCATCCCCAAATTCCCAAGTTTTTGGCATACTTTGAAATCGAAAATCAACAATACATCGTCCAGGAGTTCATCCCCGGACAAAATCTAGCCGAAGAACTGGCGGAATCGGGGGTTTTTTCCGAAACAAAAATTCGGGATCTGCTCCGTCAAATGTTCCCCATTTTGCAATATTTGCACGATCGCCACCTCATCCACCGGGATATCAAACCGGAAAATCTGATCCGAAGACGGGGCGATCGGCGTCTCTTTTTGGTGGATTTCGGCGCCGCGAAACTCGCCACCGGAACCGCCCTCGCCAAGACGGGAACCCGCATCGGAACCGCCGAATTTGTCGCCCCCGAACAACTGCGGGGAAAGGCCGTTTTTGCCAGCGATCTCTACAGTCTTGGCGTTACCTGCATTCATTTATTAACCAATACATCCCCCTTCGATCTCGTCGATGGCGATAACCATTGGGTGTGGCGGGACTGGCTGGGCGATAATGCCGTCAGTCCCCAACTGGCGGCGGTACTCGATCGCCTGATTTCTCCGGCCGTCAGCAGCCGTCACCCATCCGCGAGGGCGGCTTTACAATCCCTCGACAAACCGATTCCGAAATCGAAGCAAAATTGGTGGAAATACGGGGGCGCGGCCGTGGCGGCGTTGGCAATTGTAGCCATTATAAAAATAACTCAGAATCGCGAAACTGTCAATCCCAATCAACCCATTATCCGCGAAACGAATTTGGATGCGATCGAGGCATTATCGACTTATATTAAAATCCAAAATGACCACTATTTGGAAACAGGACAATTTTTGGAAAATCCCTCGCAGATGATCCCCATCGCGTCCCATTATTTTACCGTCCAACCGGGCGACAATGGGATTCAACTTGTCGCCATCCCCCGCCAACCCGACACCTACGGCTACGCCGCCGTGTTGTGGGGTGGAAAAATATCGGATAGCGATCGCGATCGTCAGCAGAATTGGAAACCCCAAGATCCCACGGATTTCGGAACCTTTTCCCTCCCCAGTTTTCGCCCTACCCCTTCCGAGTACGCCACCCGAGTCACCTACTGCGAGAGTTTGGAATCGACGACGGAACCGCCACCGTTGTCGGAAATCGGGCGATCGCTTCCCCTGTCCACCCACGAATTGCCCTGTCCGGAAGGTTACGCTTTTTCATTGGGAATTATCGACGCGATGGGCAAGTTGTCGGCGAAAACTCAACCGTCATCAATTCCGAATCCATAAAAATGGCGATATGACAGTTTGAGACTGAGCGGAAAATTTTACCACTCCAGGCACAGAGGACACGGAGGATTTGTTTGTCTTTACTGAGGTATTATAGCAACCGCCAAGGGGGTTAGGACGCGATCGCCAACCCCGAGTCCACTTAAGTGGACTTTTGCGATTCGCCTTGAAATTGATTTCAAGGCGGGCTTCAAATTGGCAGATCAGTCC
>NZ_JAYFER010000201.1:0-421 GCF_055795065.1 Lyngbya sp. CCY1209 | reverse complement strand
GTCTGAACCGTGACCCGTCTGCATATCTCGAACATTACATCCAAGCATTAGCTTCTGGTCACATCTCACCCCCATATAGCTTGTGCTTACACTTGTGGCTGATGCCTTCACTACTTGCCTAATCGACCATTGGACAAGAGCCAATATGGGGTTATTTCGTTCCATCTGTATGGGTATTCCATCCTTAGACTCATCCTTTCCCCCGGTGTACTTTAAGGGTCTGTGTGGATAGCTTTGCAAATCTTCCACTTTTCCACTTACTCATTCGAGCAGCACCGTAGTCAACCTGTTTTCGATACCTCCATATTTCGAGGGTTCATGGCAGATGTTTACCTTTCGGTTAATCATAGATGGTTGGCAGTGGTCGAGTTATTAGGAGCAGATTCTCCTTCATCGCCTTCCGTTCCCCGCTTCAATCCTA
>NZ_JAYFER010000200.1:0-13243 GCF_055795065.1 Lyngbya sp. CCY1209 | reverse complement strand
AAACCCTGATGTCGAGGGAATTTCCCCTCCCTACACCCTACACCCTACACCCTACACCCCCTCTAGCAGCGCTATAAGCCCGTCAAGTCTTCCCCTAAAATTGAATTGATATGAGTGAGCTTCAATCGACAAACCCTATGGTTAACTCAGTTCCCCTCGCGAGAATGCCCGACCAACCCGGCGGCGAACGCATCCTCGCTTCCATCGACTTGGGGACCAATTCCCTGCACATGGTCATCGTGCGGATCGAACCCGATTTGCCCGCATTTTCGATCATCGCCCGCGAAAAAGACACCGTGCGGCTCGGAGATTGCGGGCCGAAGGGCAACCTCAAACCCGAGGTCATCGATCGCGCGATCGCCTGCCTGCAACGCTTTCAAGAAATCGCCAAAACCTGCGACGCCGAACAAGTCATCGCCGTCGCCACCAGCGCCGTGCGGGAGGCGCCCAACGGCCGGGACTTTATCAAACGGGTGTCCGACGAGTTGGATCTCGAAGTCAGCCTCATTTCCGGCCCGGAAGAGGCCCGCAGAATTTACCTGGGCGTCCTCTCGGCGATGGAATTCCACGACGAACCCCACATCATCATCGACATCGGCGGCGGTTCGACGGAATTGATTTTGGGAGACGGCCGGGAACCCCGGTTCCTCAGCAGTACCAAAGTGGGGGCAGTCCGCCTCACCCAGGAATTTGTCAAAAGCGACCCCATCAGTCGCACCGAATTTCTCTATTTGCAAGCCTACATCCGGGGGATGTTGGAGCGTCCGATCGACGAATTGCGACCCCACCTCGAAGCCGGAGAAACCCCCCGCCTGGTGGGAACTTCGGGGACGATCGAAACCTTGGCGGGTATCGTCGCCCGCCAAAAGTTGGGCTTTGAACCCGACCCCCTGGCGGGTTACGAACTCACCCGAAACGACTTGGAAGATGTGGTCAACCAACTGCGAAAGTTGTCCTATACGGAGCGGTTGGACATTCCGGGAATCAACGATCGCCGCGCCGAAATTATCCTGGCGGGGGCATTAATTTTGCTCGAAGCGATGACGTTATTGGACATGGAATCCCTGACGATTTGCGAGCGGAGTTTGCGGGAAGGGGTGATCGTGGACTGGATGTTGACCCACGGTTTGATCGAGGATCGCCTCCGCTACGGCAGTTCGATCCGGCAACGCAGCGTCCTCAAAGTTGCCCAGAAATATGATGTCAATTTGGAATACAGCGAACGGGTGGCGGCGTTTACTTTGAGCCTATTCGACCAAACGAAAGGCATCCTGCACGACTACGGTTTTCAAGAGCGGGAATTGCTGTGGGCGGCGGCGATTTTGCACAATTGCGGGCTGTATGTCAGCCACTCGGCGCACCACAAACATTCTTACTATTTGATCCGCCATGGGGAATTGTTGGGGTACACGGACACAGAAATCGAGATTATCGCCAATCTCGCCCGCTACCACCGCAAAAGTGCCCCGAAAAAGAAGCACGAAAATTATCAAAATTTGTCGAAGAAAAATCGCCATTTGGTCGATCGCCTCAATCCCCTGATGCGGTTGGCGGTGGCCCTAGACCGGCGGCAGATCGGGGCAGTGGCGGACGTCGATTGCGAGTGCGATCGCGATGCGGGGGAGTTCCGACTCAAACTCAAACCGTGCGATCGCGAGGACGACTGCGCGTTGGAGTTGTGGAGTTTGGATTTGAAAAAGGATGTTTTTGAAGCAGAATATGATTTGAAATTGGTGGCGTTTGTGGAACCGACGACCGTTCCCGTTTGAGCGATTTTGAGCGATCGGGTGGGTTGGGTTTCGGATTGAATCCGGACTCAACCCACCGGATAAAAGTGAGTTTTGATTGTATTGTACTTCTCTCACTTGGAGAACAGAGAAAGAAGTCGCTCACACTTTTTGATTCTTGGATTTCAACAGGGAACTCACACCGACAGCTCCGACACCCAACAACCCCAAGAGGGTAGACGGTTCGGGAACCGACTCGGGAGATTCTTGCAGGGTAATTGTCACCTGACTCACCCCGGAACCGGGGCGCCCGATCGTTCCAATCGAGCGATTAAATGCTGCGAAAATATCATAATTTACCGGCCCCTGAGAATCGCTCTGGCCGTCGAGAGCATACAAATAAGGTGAATTCAGCATTCCGGAGTTTCCGCTGTTGTCATCCCATTGGAGTTGGTTGTCAGAAACCGTCAAGGAAAGGGTCGATCCTCCCTTCACCAAATCGAAGGCTTGGATCAAAGGTGAAGTGCCGCTAAAGTTATCGTTGCCGTACACCAACATATCATCAGATGCTGGGGATGGAGAAGAAGACTGCGGTACGCCGATGTGCATTTCAGCATCATTGCTTTGATGGCTGGCATCACCTCGATAACCGTTGTTCGAGATCGAGTCGCCGATGTGGGTACTCATTCCCCAGGGATCGGCATCGTAGTCGATATCAAAAGTAGCGGCTTTGAAAGGGGAGTTAGCCGGATCTAAATTCAGTTTGAAAACTGTCTCATAATAACTGTCCGAGTATTGGTTGACAGGAGAACGCACGAAGCTGGCCAGATCGCTGCGTTGCCACAAATCTCCCCAATAATCGCCAGTTTTCAGATCGATGGTTCCGGTCAAGGTTGCCGCCGATGCGGACTCTGCAAACCCGGCGATCGCGATCGTTCCCACGGCCAGCGATGCGACAATTTCGATCGGAATGGATGACGTTTTAACGCTCATGGTTGGCTCCTTAAAATAGTCGATTTTTACAAATACAGTCTGTTTCTGGCAATATCCCGATTGCCAGATGTCGTTTGAATCCGTAGAAATGCGGTAATTTCTTACCCGGACTTTCTATAGCTCAGTAATAACACGGTTGCCAAACTGATGCCAAGGCGATCTGACAACCTTCATCCGATCTTTACAGTATAAAGTTTTATCAATTTATCTCGGCAGCTCTGTGGGGATTGGCTGTCCGGCTGACCGGGCTAATTGGCTGACTCAAAGGGACTCTTGTTATCTTTTGAGTTCCTTTAATTTCGATGCCAAACCGAGAAAACGACACGTTTTTTAATGAAGTAATGTAAAGATCCGGAGTGGCGGTTTTTACAGTTGTTGTTCGGAGTCCTTATCCGTCCCTTCCTCCGGACTCTCCCCGTCCGGTTCCAGGGTAATTTCTTCGATCTGATCCGTCGCCAGTTCCGCCGACTCCGATCGCTCCCCTTCCCCCCCCGTCAAAATTTCCGCTTCCACTTCCTCGGCAATTTCCGCCTGCAACTCGGCGACGGTTTCCGCTTCCAACTGAGAAATTTGGATCTGTTCCACCTTCGGTCCGGCGACGGACATCACCTTAAATTCCAAGTTGTTGTAGCGGAGCACTTCCCCGACGCCGGGAATTTTTTGCAGTTGGTAGGTGATAAAACCGCCCAACGTTTGATATTCTTCATTTAAGGGCAAGTTGAGATCCAACAGTTCGTTGACCTCCTCCACGCTCAACTGAGCCTGGACGAGAAACGTCTGCTCGTCCATAAATTGTAGCGTCACCTCTTCCGTCTCCGTCAGTTCCAAACCGTCCCCGATAATTTCGCCGATCAGATCGGCGATCGTCACCAGTCCCGCCGTCCCGCCGAACTCGTCCACGACGATGATCATTTCCTGCTGCGATCGCTGCATCAGGGGCAACAATTCACTCAGCACCATCTGTTCCGAGACAAATCGGGCGGGGCGAATCCAATCGGCGATCGGCGTTTCGGGAGACAGCCGCCCCTCCGCCAGCGGTTTCGCCAGATCGCGAAAATCCACGATCCCCAAAATATCGTCCAGGGATTCCCCCGCGATCGGATAGCGGGAATGGTTGGAAACCGCCATTTCTTCTAACAGGGTTTGAAATGTCGCCGTATTCGATAAAGATACGATGCTGGTGCGAGGAATCATGATCTCTTCCGCCAAAACATCCCCGAATTCAAAGACATTATTTAATAACTGTCTCTCCTCCGCTTCCAAACCCATGGATTCGCTGGACGTGGTGATGATCAGTTGTAACTCTTCCGGCGTGACGCGGGTGTAGGGTTGTCCGGTGTAGTGGATGCCGCAGAGTTTTAAAAGCCACTGGGTGGATTGGTTCAGACACCAGACGAAAGGCTTGAAAAAACGGGCGATCGCCAGGGACGGCGGCGCCAGCAGACGGGCGATCTGTTCGGGGTACAAAAGGGCGAGGGATTTGGGAAGCAATTCCCCCAAAATGATTTGCAAATAGGCGATCAGGAAAAAGGTGGTGATCGGGATGGCGAGGGAGTGGGCGATCGCATTTTGGATGGTTTCGGAGAAGGGAATATTGCCCAAAAGTTGGCGGATCACCAACGCCATCGTCGCCTCCCCGATCCAGCCCAAAGCCAGACTCGAGAGCGTGATCCCCAACTGGGTGGTGGACAGCAGCAAATCGATCCGCCGCTGCAAGTGTTGGACCGTCAGGGCTTGCAGATCTCCCTCGTCCACCAACTGATTGATTCGCGATCGCCTCACGGACACCATCGAAAATTCGGCGGTGACAAAAAAGGCGTTAATTGCAATCAGCAACAACACGGACAACAATCGCAGCAGCATATCCTGGGCAGTCAATGTCATCGCCGATGCGTCACCCAAAACCTTCGTGTCCTTCGCACTGTCAAATATCGATCACAATTGACCCCAAAAAGGGTAAAAAACAAGCGTTCCATCGCCTCCTAAAATTACTCGACAACCGGAATTCCGGACATCTGAAGTTGCAATTTTTGATCGGGATAATCCGTCAAACTCATCCCCAATTCTTTGGCATTGTCCAGCAACGCCGTGGGAATCGTCACGGTTCCGGTGTAGGTCTGGCTACCCGGCGGCAACTGCCCCGGCAGATCGTCCACGCTGGCACTCAACGCCCGCCCCTTATCATCGGTAACATTGAGGAAACTGTAGAGAAAACGGATGGAGCGATCGCCCTCGTTTTTGATATTTACATTCAGCAGCAGGGAATTGCTTTTCCGTGTCACGGAGGTGATCTCCAAAGTGATACCCCCATCCCGGCTGACGATGGGAAATGCGGCGGGATTGGCTGCAGTTTCCTCGGATGTGTTCTCAGTTTCAGCCTTCTCCTCGGGCTTCGGTTCGCTCTTTTTGGATGCCGCCGTCGCCTCTTCCCCGCCTTCCATGCGTTTTTTGACGCTGGCGAGAATTTCCTGTTCCGTCAGAAACTTTACGCCCTCTTGGCGGGGGGCATTATTCGCCTTTTCCGTCAGGTTGCTCGGCCGCACGTCCGGTTGGGTAATTTCCTTGAGTGCGTCCCGGCCGAGTCGGTAGCCCCAGGCCGAACTGAAGATGCCCGCTCCGAACATCATCACGAGCAAAACCACCGTCATAATTACCGTTGAATTCAAGCCCATCTGCTCCTGTCAAAGTCGGTGTGAATGATCGATCCGGACTGTGTGCGATCGCGACCCCCGGAGTTCGATCCGGCGATCGCGCCAGAATTTGATGTTTTTAGTTTTAGCACGGACTCGGCTCATCTGTTCGGGATCGGTGGCGGGAGTTGCCAGCAGGTTCGCGGCTCAGTTATGCTATCATAGAAAACCAATTCTCGGGCGCCCTTGGCCGATTGGGGAGGCAGCGAACTCATAATTCGCCTTCAGGCTGGTTCGATTCCAGCAGGGCGCATTAGGTGTATCCCCTTATTTAGTGGCTGTTTGAGTCGTTGACTCTGACCGTTAGCCTTGAATAAAGCGCTGTAATCATTGCCGGATAAGGAGTTATACCAAATGGACACAACTGGACTCGAACCAGTGACCCCCACGATGTCAACGTGGTGCTCTAACCAACTGAGCTATGCGTCCGAACGATTTACAATCGTAGCACGAGGCTCCGACAAAATGCAACCCCCTTTTGAAAATTTCTTCCGGGTCCAGAAAATGGGGTGAGTTGCCGGCCCGATCGCGGTATGCTAGGAGAATCTCGGGGAACGCCAACGCAAGCCCCAGCAAGCGACCCAGCAAATCGTCCAACGGGAGGAGATGATGGCCAAGAAGAGTCTGGCAGATCTGGTCAAACAGGAGGCGGAGAAGGGAACCGATCCCGTCCCGGAAGCTGCCGATGCCGATGCAAGTGCCGGGACTTCCACCCCATCTTCCTCCCGTGGCAGAGTCACCAAAGCGGAGTTGGAGTCGCAACTGGCCGAAGTGCGATCGCTCCTGGAACAAGTGCAGGCCCGGGAAAGCGACTGGCAAACCCAGGTTGCCGAGTTACAGGGCCAACTCAAGGGCCGCGCCGAGCTCGAAACCCAGATCGCCGAGTTGCAGTCGGATTTGGAGGAGTCCCGGCGGCGGGAGACGGAATTGCAGGTAGAAATTAAGGAGCTCAAATGCGAGTTGAAATCCGCCAGTCAAAGCGATCGCCGTCTGCAAAAAGAGGTTGACGGCCTGAAAGCGGAGTTGGCGGAAAAAGAGCGGGCGATCGCGACCCTGAAAGAACAGGTTAAGGCATCCGACCTAAAACAACAACTCGAAGAAGCCCAGGCGACGGCCTTACACCTCTCGGAAACCAACACCCACCTCCTCGAAGAAATCAAACAACTCCAGGAGGAAAACGAAGATCTCCGGGCCGAGTCTCACCCCCACTATCCCAAACCCCATCTGGTGCCGCGCCCCGAGCACGTCCAAACTCAACCCCTCAACAACGAGGATTTTTCACAAAGCACCTGGCTGTTGTAATCGGTTCTCCTGCCGTCCGTTGTTGCGCTTTGGGGCGCCGGATTGAGGGACTCAAGCCCAACAACGAAACCCCTCTGTTGTTGCGCTTTGGGGCGATCGCCGTATTGCTGAGAGTCGGTGCGTTCCCTATTCTCACCGACCGATTAGACCGATAATGGATGGGGTGGGAACGCACCCTACAATTGACGACTTTCCCCCCTGTTGCCTGTTGCCTGTTGCCTATTGCCTGCCATACAAAACAAAAGCGCAGATCGGGCGGATCTGCGTCTCTTGTCGGGTCTTCAATTGTGAGACCGATTTACGCGGGGCGGGTGAGCATTTTTTGCTGCAATAAGTTGCGGATTGAGGCTTTTTGAATCAATCCCACCAGCGTGCCGTTGCGGAAGACGGGGAGTTCGTCGAGCTTGTTTTCTTCAAACAACATCACCACATCCAACAGCGATCGCTCGGCATCCACCGTGGTTTCAAATTCGACGGGTTTCACCAGTTCTTTCACGGACACGGACGACCATTGAGACGTGGGGACTCCCTTCATGTCATCGACTCGGAGTTCTCCGATCAATTGTCCGCCTTCACCGGTGACGAAGAATCGCCGCGTCTGGGGTTTGCCGATGATGTACTCGTTGGCTAATTCCCGCAGAGATAAGTGTTCGGAAATGACGGGACTTTCGGGGATGATGGCGTCCTCTGCCGTGTACTCGGACAGGCGATCGCGCAATCGGGCGTCCTGGGCCAATGCACCGGCGTTCTGTAGCAGGAACCAACCGACCAGAATCGTCCAGAAGTTGGGGAAGCTACCCGAGATCAACACCGGAAGCAGTCCGTAAATAATTGCCAACCAGCCAAATCCCTGACCGACGCGGCTCGCGAAGACGACACCTTTATATTGGTTGCCGGTGATCTTCCAAACCAGCGATTTGAGTACGTTTCCGCCGTCGAGGGGCAAACCGGGAATCAGGTTGAACAGTGCCAGGGCCAGGTTGATGTAGGCCAGCAGGCCGACCACCGCTCCCAGAGGACCGCTGACGATGGAACTCGATGCGATCGCGGAAAATAAACCGAACAGGACCAAACTCACCGCCGGACCCGCGATCGCGATCCAGAAGGCGTTGCCGGGGGTTTTGGCTTCTTTGTCGAGACTCGCCAACCCGCCGAACAGGAACAGCGTGATCGATTTCACGTTGATTCCCTGCCGGATGGCAACGAAACTGTGTCCCAGTTCGTGGGCCAAAACTGAAGCGAACAGCAGCAATGCCGCCGCCAATCCCAACAGCCAGGGCAGTCCCAGTCCCAACTCGGGAAATTGGACGGCCAGAGAGCCGCCGTAGCTGAGGGTCATCAGGCCCAAAATGATGAACCAGGATGAATTAATGTAAAAGGGAATTCCAAATAAATTCCCGACGCGAATAGAGCCATTCATATCTGGCTTCCTCCGAATGCTTCGCCAGGGGGCGCATTTGCCTCCCTGAAGCTTTATGAATCTATCGTAACGAAATGTAAACTTCCCCCGCAATCCCTCAAATGCCGTATAAACCCGCCGAACGGGTACGGTTTTTCCCCGGAGGGTGCGAAATTGGGGCCAATGGCGGTCAACTTCACCCGACCGGGCTAGGTCGGAAGAATGAATTTGGCGGGGGCGATCGCAAAAAAAAGTTGAAAAATCGTCTCAGTCGCTTTGTGGGTCGGGGTTTAAGCCTTTTTGAAGGGGGATGCCCACAGAAAAACCGATGATATAATATAAGGTAGCACAAACAATCGTTCATCTTTTGGTGCCGCTCACTTTAAATTGGTCGGGTTTTGCCAAAAGACGGAAGTAGGGAGTACCCTCCCGAAGGAACGCGCCTCTGTAACGCTGCAGACTTTCATTAGGAGGCGAATGCTGTGAATGCCACTCAATCCAATCCTCGGGGACCGTTTACCGAGTACAATCCGACCAGTGATAGTTTCGATTTTGACGTGTGGGCGAGAGCCGTCAGACGCCAACTTGTCGCCGCTCTCCAGCATGGGGTTGACGTTCCCAATTCCCAGTTGGAATCATCCCATTTCGACGAGGGTAACGACCTAGACGATTTAGACGATTCCGAACCCGAGTCAGAAGACTGAAGCTGAGGTTCACCATTGCCCCCGGGGTGTCTGACAAAGATATTTCGGGGGCGTTTGATTTGGGGCAGGGGGGCGGAGGAGGCGGAGGAAGCGGAGGAAGCAGAGGAAGCGGAGGAAGTAGAGGAGGCATTATTTTTTCCCTACACCCTACACCCTACACCCTACACCCTACACCCTACTTCCCCGCACTCGGGCCGCCGCCGCGAAACAGGCCGTAGGAGGAGCGTTGGGGGTTGGCTTGCCAGTCGCCGCGGTAGTAGCGACCGGAGAGGGAGGTGCGGTATCTCGGCCAGTACAATAACTGCCTTTCCTGCCGCAAACTCAGGGCCGATCGCTGGGTGAAGCCGGCCCAGATGGTGGTGGCGGCGATCGCGGTTGCCATGAAAATCAAAACTTTGGGTAACATGAGTTTTTCCTCAAATCAATTAACTGGCGGAAATTTCGATCACGTCCGTTTCGCCGAGGGTTTTGGCATTTTCCTGGACGATCAATAACGTGCGATCGACGGGGCCATCCGGCATGATTTCGATGGAAAATCCGTAGGAGCCTCGCGGTTTGATAACGAAGTACAAAACCGCTTTTCCCGATGCGCTTTCGACTCTGCCTTTATCATTTTTAGAATAGCGCAGTGGCATAACGTGAGCCCCGGAATAAACCTGCAGGCCGTAACCGTCGTTGATGTTAAAGTGGGCTGTGAGTTGTCTGGGGGAGGTTTCGTCAGATCTGACATCGATGATGATTTTGATGAGGTTATTTTCGCCACCGACGATCGCCCGTCCGGTGACGTCGCTATCGTTGATGGACTTGGAAAGGACGGTTTTTCCGGTGCGGTGAACGGAAAGATAACTCAACGCTGTCAGGCTCAATGTGCCCACCAGTCCGACGAAGAAAAAGCGGGTGTCGATCGCGCCATTTTGCACTTTGACATAGAAATTGACGGGTTTATCGATATCTTGACCGGAGGTGTCGGTGTACTCCAAAACGGCGATCGCGACGGTGAGTTCATCTTGTTCTCGGCGAGATAAACGCACGTCCAAGCCGCCCTGGAGGTCTTCTTCCTGCCAGGTTCCGGACTCGCCGTCTTCGTACCAGGTTCCGGACTCTTTCCAGGCGGGTTTGACCGCCGAGGCGATGATTTCTCCCTCGCGGTTGCGGAGTTGAATTTCATACGTCACCCATCGGTTGGTGGGGATTCTGGCCTTGACGTCCACCCGCAGGGCTCCGACGAGCGATCGCTGGACTGGGATGGGGGACAGGGTGGCGGGTTCTCCTTCCTCGACGCTCACCACTTTGGAGACTAAGGTTTTTGAGAGGAATGGGGAGGCGATAAACGCCACGGTCAGGAGTCCGACGATCCAAAACCCGAAGGACGGCGCGGACTCCACAAAGCGATTGGAGCGATATTTTTTTACAGTACCGGGCATAAGTTGATTCTCTACGGCGCCCACTTGTCACCCTTCCATGATAGCTTTTGAGAATCTGGGTTGATTTTAATCGTTAACAAAATTCATCATGGCGATCGTGCAAGCTGTTGTTGCCTCCGTGGGTTGGACGTTTTTGGCCGTCGTGCTCCTCTATGCCGGATTCCGCCTGTTCGACCTCCTCGACCCGATCGACTATCAACACGAGATTCGCAACGGCAATATCGCCGCGGGAATTATCGTGGCGGCGATCATTCTGTCTTTGGCGGCGATCGTGGTGACGGTGATTTTGACCTGACCCGACTGGGCAAAATGTTGAATTTTGTATCGTTTTGAACCTTTGATCCGGTCGGCGCGATCGCCCCGCTGCAAAACCTGAGTGTAAATGCCGACCGCCATGCGATCGGGAAGTGATTGAATACAAAGGTTTTGCATTATGCCAGCCGTTCGATTTAGGATTGCGGAGGTTTACTGGCTCAACTTGCGGCCGGAACCGAATACGGATCATCAAGCCATCACCAAACTGAAACGGGATACCCCCGTTGAAAAACTGGACGAAGCGGATGAGGGGGCGTGGTATCGCGTTCGAGTCACCCTCAACGAGCGCACGGTGGAGGGGTGGGTGTCGAGCAAGTATCTCCAACCGGACGATCTAAAATTAGAGTCTTCTGCGGATGTCCGACGCATTTTTGAGGCGATCGAAACTGTCAATCCGGAGCGGTCGTATTACCGATCTCGGGATTTGAATGGGGACGGAGAATCGGAAACCTTTTGTAATTGGTTTGTCGCGGACGTTCTCGACGTTCTTGGCATCCAAATTCCCCGCTACGGCCCCGATGCCCACTACTATCCCCAACCCCATCCCATCTACAAAAACGAACAGAAGACAAAACCCTACAGTGCCGACCACTTGAATCGATTCTTTAACGAAGGTGGCGGGGGTCAATGGCGAGAAATTGACCGAGACACGGCCGCCAATTTGGCGGATCAGGGGAAAGTTGTGGTCGCTTCCGTACCCGGTTCGCCCGGTCATATCGCCCTGGTGATTCCGGGCAGTTCGGGGGCGGACGTTCGCATCGCCCAGGCTGGAAAAATTAACGGTAAAAATCTCGGTTTGGAGGCGGGATTTGGGAATAAAACTATCGAGTTTTTTGTCTATATCGGGTCGGGAGATTTGAGCCAGTCCCTCAACTCCCAAAATGGGGTCAATCTGTCGCCTTTCGGCATTGACAGCAACCTGAAAGAACGCCCTTCCCATCTGACGGGCGATCGCATCGATGCTTACCTGAAAACCAAACCGGCAAAATTTCGGCTGGGATTGGGAAAACATATTATTGACGCATCCAAGAAATACGGCATAAACGCCACCTATATTCTCGCCCACGCCATTCACGAAACGGCCTGGGGAACATCGAAAATTTGCCGGGAAAAACACAACCTGTTTGGATGGTCTGCTTTCACCAACAGCCCTTATGAATCCTCCCGGGGCTTTCCCAATGATGCCGAATGTATCGACTTTGTGATGGGGCGGATCGATGAACTTTATCTGCGATCGACGGGCAAATATTTTAACACCCGCCCCTGTTTGGGCAACAAAAATTATGGGATGAATGTCCGCTACGCCGACGATCCGCAGTGGGGCGAAAAAATTGCCAAAATTGCCCGCAGTATTGAGGGGGCGATCGCGGGTCAAAGTTTCTCCTCGGTTCCTGAAAACCATGAAGATTGGATCGTCAGCAATGTGTACTGGCTGAATTTGCGGCCGAAACCCGACACGGACAACGAGGCGATCGCCCAACTGCGGCGGGGAACCCTGGTTAAAAAACTGGGTGAAAATGCCGATGGAAGTTGGTATCGCGTCCGAGTTCAAGTCAAAAATGAGTGGCTTGAAGGGTGGCTGTCGAGCAAATATTTGCGGCCCTACCAGCCCGACGAGCGCTCCTTCGCCGATCAGATTGTGGAGTATATGCAACGCCAAAACTACACCCTCGATCGCGAACCGGGGTATGGTAATATTGTGGCGATCGAAGGGGTCGATCCGGACGGTTCTCCCAACCGAGATGCGGCGAATCAATTTAATGATGTTTTGAGCATTTTGGTGTTTGAGTCCGGACTTCCCAAACTCATTTATTGCGATCGGGCGACCACGGAACCGGGCTATTATTACACTCAATATCCCGTCAACCCAAGGGGAGCCGCCCGCATCGAATTCGGACAGTACCAAGCTTGGAAAGTTGGCACTCACAAAGCCGGAACTGCTTCCGAACACGAAGCACTGGTTCAAAGGGGTGGCACTGTCACCGTGCGACGGGATGGGAATCAGGACGGAATTCGCACCGGAGATCCCTCGGATACGGGCTATTTTGGGATCAACATTCACGGCGGCTGGGATGCCAGTATCTATGATATCGGCCTGACCAGCGCGGGGTGTATTGTCACTCCTAAAATGTCGGATCATCGCAAGTTTATGCAACTGGTGAAGCAAGATCCGCGTTACCGTCGCAATCAAAACTATGTTTTCCGGGCGACGATTATTCCGGGAGATAAACTCTCATAATGGGAGTGGGGGGCGGGAAATCTGCCCCCAAAAATCTGGTTTTCAAATGGCAAATTTTGATTTAAAATGGTCGGGTATGTCAAGGCGGGGGTGATTATTGTGGAGGGCCTGAATTTGGCGACGGTGGAACCGGGGGAGTATGAGTTGGTGTGTTTGCCGTTGAAAATTATCGGTTCGGAGGGGGCTCCGGCCCGGGCGGTTTTGGTGCGCGATCGCCCGTGAAATGATGTCCGGTTGAATATCTCGCTTGGGAATGAATTTCCTGTGGGATGTGCGATCGCTCAAAATCTTGGCGATCGTTCCAGATAAGCTGGTCAAATGATAACAGTCCCGCTTGGGAATAAATTCCCAAGCTCATAGCGAAAATCCTCTTAAGAGGATTGGGAGTCAATTTCGGGCATCTCTCGAATGAAATAAAATTGATATTCGTCAGTCCCGCTTGGGAATAAA
>NZ_JAYFER010000199.1:0-23408 GCF_055795065.1 Lyngbya sp. CCY1209 | reverse complement strand
GCTAAAGCCGCTTGAGTCGGTTTTCCTCTCCGCGATCAATCACGGAGCTTCCAACCCTCCCAGGAGTTTTACGTGATTTCACTTCACCTATTCCCTATTCCCTATTCCCTATTCCCTATTCCCTATTCCCCACGCGCCGCCCCATACCTGACGATTTTGACGGTTGCCGTCCGTCAGCCTGAAATTTTCCCCCGTCCAGAACGGGTGCCGGAAGGGGAGAATGGGAAAGAGAATCAAACAGTTGTCGGGAGAATATTCGGATGTCCCTCAATCTCGGACAGTTTTTTCGGGCCTGCAATCCCCGCTACACCCTCAACATGGCGAACCCGGAAGATCGGCAATACTACATTGATTTTGCGCCGGTGCGGGGTTCCAATGTGATTCGGGAACTGAAGCGGACGATCGCCTTTTCCCTCGCAGAACCCACCTGCCAGCTTTTTACCGGACACATCGGCTGCGGCAAATCCACCGAACTGTCCCGGTTGAAGACGGAATTGGAGGCGGAAAAATTTCACGTCGTCTATTTCGAGTCTTCCCAAGATCTGGATATGGCGGATGTGGATATCAGCGATATTTTACTGGCGATCGCCCGCCAAGTGTCCCAGAGTCTCGAAGCCAGCGGCATTTCCCTGCAACCCAAGCGCTTTCAAAGTCTCCTCCAGGGTGCGGCAAACCTCCTCAATGCCGACATCACCGCTTTGAGAGGCAACATTCCCTTCGTGGGAGACGTCGGCGTCCGCACGGACTCGGAAAGCTTTTCCCTCGCCTTCGGCATCGGGGAAATTACCGCCAAAGCCAAAGACTCCAAGGACGTCCGCGCCCTGCTGCGCCAACACCTGGAACCGCGAGTCAATAATATCATCGAAGCCATCAATCAAGAAGTGATCGCACCAGCCCAACAACAACTGAAAGAAAAGGGTCAATCCGGCTTGGTGGTGATCGTAGACAACCTCGATCGCATCGACAACAAACCCAAATTTGGCGATCGCACCCAACCCGAATATATATTTGTCGAGCGCGGCGAACAACTCAACAAATTGCGCTGCCACGTCGTCTACACCATCCCCCTGATCCTGACCTTTTCCAACGATAAAGAAGCCATCAGTAACCGCTTCGGTTCCCACGCCAAATTGTTGCCGATGGTGCGGGTGAAAGAACGGGAGGGCGGCGACTGCGAAGCTGGCATTTATCGGCTCAGACAGATGGTTTTGGCGCGGGCTTTTCCCGAGTTAGAAGAAAAAGAACGCCTCGCCCGCATCCCCGAATTATTCGACAGTCCCGAAACCCTTAATCGCCTCTGCAAAATGAGCGGCGGCCACGTCCGCAACCTGCTGATTTTATTATTTAATTGCCTGCAAAAAGACGATCCGCCCTTCAGCGGCTCTCTCATCGATCGCGTCCTCAGCGAACGACGCAACGAGTTGGGGAAAGCCATCACCGCCGACGAGTGGCAACTTTTGCAACAGGTGGCGACGGCAAAATCCGTCCGCGGCGAAGAGGAATATCAGACGTTATTGCGGAGTTTATTTGTGTTTGAATATTGCGACGAAAATGGCAGTTGGTTCGACCTGAATCCGGTTTTGGAGGGGACGAAGGAGTTGCAGTAAAGTTGTAGTTTTGTCGGGTGCGTTCCCCGACTCTTCACATCTCGGTTAAATCAGTCAGTAACAGGGGGGGAACGCATATAGAGTTGCATGGAGAAAATTTCAGCTATTCACCCATCTTGCCCTTCATGCAGCGCGGAATGTCCCTCATACAGCAAAGGAACATCTCGCCTCATCCTGCCCAACTCAAAAGCACCAATTTCGGTGGGTTCTAAATTCTTGTCCAAAAACTCCATTAATTGTGCATAATTTCTCACTAAAACCCGAGGCTTGTATTTGAACCTTTTGAACTTCAACTCCCATGGTTTCGTCAAATTTTTACTATTTGGTAATCCTTTTCAAATCGAGGTCTTATCGCCAAAGTTTTCCGGCTAGTTTCATCAAAATGGTACGCCGAGTTCTTCGACTTGTTGGCGGGCGTACTCGTCTTGTTCCCGACGCCTTTTGACGTACTCTTCGTAACTGCCGTAAGTTTCCCTAAACCATTCTTCGTCTTGTTCCTTGTAGTACAAGTATTCCGATCGCTCTGAGTATTCAGCCCCAAGTCTAGCTCTAATTGTTTCATAATTTTCGTAACATTTTTTTAGTTGAATAAACTTGTCTTTGCATCCGGACTTCTTGTCAGGATGCAACTGAATTGCAATTTTCTTATATAACTGTTTTGCTTCCCGCTCATTCTCAGCCGCCAACACCCAAGTACCCACTTCCAAATTGGAAAAAACCATCCCCTTTTTGGAATGAAAAACACACCGTCCCTGACTCATCCGCAAATAAAGGACGTTAGCCCAGACTTCAATAACAGCCAAATTTGGGTATTTCTTCTTCAGTGAAGCAAGAGCGTCAGAATAATTCATTGCAGCAGCTAGAATTGTCTTCACCCGGACGATAGACCAAAATGGAGTGAATGGCAATGGATGGGAAGGGTGGGAACGAACCGACTCCGATGCCAACGGGCTTGCCATTCAAGTCTCCCAAAAACTTATGGGCAATTTCCGGCATCTCCCCACTCTGATATCATGGGGTGTTGAATGACAGATCGCGCAGATAAATCCAAATGGCTCAGAGCAAACAGGACGTAAAATCTTTAGATGTATTCGGCGTGGGGAACGCCCTACTCGATATTTTGGCATTTGTAGAAGATGATTTCTTGATCACCCACGAACTCGCCCGGGGCGGCATGACCTTGATGGACGCCCACAAACAGGGCATCCTCCTGCAAGAGTTGGAAAATTCGGCGCTGAAATTGCGCTGCGGGGGGTCGGCGGCCAACACCATGATCGCGATCGCGCAAAGTGGCGGCAGCGGCTATTTTGCGGGGAAAGTCGGCGCGGACACCAACGGCGAGTTTTACCACCAAGATATGATCGCCGCCGGGGTTGAATTTGGAGTCGAAGCCGCGGCGACGGACTCCGGACCGACGGGAACCTGTCTGGTGCTTACCACCCCGGACGCGGAACGGACGATGTGCACCAACTTGGGGGTTGCGATCGCATTATCCAAAACGGACATCGATTTCGAGCAACTGAAAAGCTGCAAATACGTCTACATCGAAGGCTATCTGTGGGACTCCCCCGACGCCAAGGAAGCCTGTCTGGAGATCCTCGAATACGCCAAGGCGAACGGGGTGAAAGTGGCGCTCACCTTTTCGGATCTGTTCTTGGTGGACCGGCACGGGGCGGAGTTGAAGCGCCTGTCGGCAGAATACGCCGACGTGATTTTCTGCAACGCGGACGAAGTTCGGCGGTTGTGCGGCGAAACCGATCTGGAAGCTTGCGCCCGCCAGATGGCGGAGTTGGCGCCCCGGGTGTTCGTCACCAACAGCGGGGAAGGGTGCATTCTGGTGGAAAATAAAACCATCACCCCCGTCCCCGGTTTTCCGGTGAAACCCATCGATACGGTGGGGGCGGGGGATGCCTTCGCCGGGGGCGTGCTGTACGGACTCACCAACGGTTTGAGTGCCGAGAAAGCGGCCCGCTGGGGCAATTACCTCGGCTCCGAGGTGGTGCAAGTGCGCGGCCCCCGGTTATCTGAATCCTACCGCGATCGCCTGGAATCGGTGGTCGGCGGTTAGGGGGCGATGGGGGGAGGGGGAAGAAGCTGTTTCTTTCCCCCCAGTTCACTTAAACTTCGCCCGTCATTTTGACCATCGGTTCGCTTTCTCCGGTCGTTTCTCCTTCCGCCGCGGCGCCTCTCGGAAGCAGGATCGAGGCGACCAGTTGCTGGGGTTCCGCGATCGCTTCTACGCCTTCGGGAAGTTGCAAGTCGCGGATGTGGAGTGCATCTCCGACGTTCATAGCCGAAACGTCCACGTCGATACTCTCCGGAATATTTCCCGGCTTGCAGTTGACCTGAATTTCGGTGATCACCCCGTCGAGCATTCCGCCTTCATTTTTGACGCCGGCCGGTTCGCCGACAAAGTTGAGGGGAATGGTCACTTCCACGCTGTCCTGAGTCGCCACGGAGAAGAAACTCAGGTGGTAGGGAAATCCTTTCCAGGGGTGAGTTTGAATTTCCCGCAGCAGGGCTTTCCCGCTCCAGGACAGGTCGGGGATGTCGAGTTGAATCAGGGTGTGGTTGACGGCCCCTTTTTTGAGCAGATTTTCCGCCGCCTTGGCATCGATGGTGAGTTCTTCCGACTCCGCACCCTTGTGGCCGTACAGGACGGCGGGAATCAGGCCTTCCCGGCGCAATGCTCTCGGTTTCGACCCTTCCGGGCGCTGTTTACATTCGACTTTAATTTCCATCAGAGTTTCCCTGTCAATTCACTACATTTTTTTCAGTCATCCCGCCGCCATTTGTGGTTTCAAAAATCGGGTCAAAAGCCCCCACTTTTGAGGAGTGAGGAGTGAGGAATGAGGCAAAAGTTTCCCTCTATCTCTCTCTCAAAAAGTCTGACTTTTAACTTTTGACTTTTGACTTTTGACTTTTGACTTGTAAAAGGCGGGCGATCGCCGTTCGGTGAAATTTTATCATATCCCCGAAAAACTGGGGGTTTTAGGGAGCGCACGCACCCTTCTCAAACCCCATTTAAATTCGCTCCAACCCCTCGAAAATCGAGGAAAGTTAAGCTTTGGTGTCCACGGGCTGGCCGTCGGCGTCCAACAGCGCCCGTTTGGGGCCGTGGATGGGATCTTCGACGATGATGGTCTGGTCGCGGCTCGCGCCGAGGGAGACGATCGCGATGGGAACCTCCATCAATTCCGCCAAAAATTTCAGGTAGTCGAGGGCCTGTTTCGGCAGGTCGTCCAAACTCCGACATTCGGCGGTAGAGCGTTTCCAACCGGGCAAGGTTTCGTAAATCGGCTCGCAGCGGGCAAATTTGTTGCCGTCGCTCGGGAAGTGTTCGCAGCGATCGCCGTCCACATTGTAGGCGACGCAGACTTTGATTTCTTCCAATTCGTCCAATACGTCGAGTTTGGTGATGGCGAGGCAGTCCAGACCGTTGATCCGCACCGCGTAGCGGCCGATCACGGCGTCGAACCAGCCGCAGCGTCGCTCCCGTCCGGTGGTGGTGCCGAATTCCGCCCCGCGATCGCGCAACACCTGTCCGATCCCTTCCACCATTTCCGTGGGAAACGGCCCTTCGCCCACCCGGGTGGTGTAGGCTTTCGCCACGCCGATGACGCGATCGATCATCGTCGGACCCACACCCGCCCCCACGCAGGCCCCCCCCGCCACGGGGTTGGAAGAGGTGACGTAGGGATAAGTCCCGTGATCTAAATCTAAGAGCGTCCCCTGGGCCCCTTCAAATAAAATATTGTGCCGTTTCCGTACCGCATCGTCGATCTTGAGGGAGGCATCGACAACGTGGGGACGCAGGCGTTCGGCATATTCGAGATATTCCTCGATCACCGCCTCCGCGTCGAGGGGCGGGAGGTTGTACAGTTTTTCGAGGAGGACATTTTTATAATTGATCGTCCATTCGAGCTGCGATCGCAGGCTCTCCGAGTCCATCAAGTCGATGATCCGAATGCCCGTGCGCTCCGACTTGTCCGCGTAGGTCGGCCCGATGCCCCGACCCGTCGTCCCGATTTTGCGAGTCCCCCGACGTTCCTCCGACGCCTGGTCGATCAGGCGGTGGTAGGGCATCGTCACGTGGGCAGTTTGGGCGATCATCAGTTTTTCCGTGGAAATGCCGAGATCCGCCAATTGGTCTAATTCTCCGATCAGCACCTTCGGGTCAATCACCGTCCCGGAACCGATGATGCACTCGGTATCCGGATACAAGATCCCGGAGGGAATCAAATGCAATTTAAAGGTCTGGCCATTGACCACGACGGTATGACCCGCATTCACCCCCCCTTGGTAGCGAACGACAACATCGGCCGATTTGCTGAGGAGATCGGTAACTTTTCCTTTTCCTTCGTCGCCCCACTGGGCTCCTATTACGATTACGTTAGCCAAGGGACTCTTACGCCAAGCTACGGTTTACACAAACTCCTATTATCCAATGTCCATTGATTGAATGTCAAATCGATCGCGACAAATTGGGGCGGGGCTCGGGGGCGGGGGAGGCTTCTCCACTCCCTCCGCCCCCATACCGCAAACCCCAACAATGTCAACCCCGGAAAGCGTTAAGTTTTGTTACACTTGAAAGAATTCAGCAGCCGAGATCGAATCGCGATCTGAATTGCGTTTTCGGTCGGTTTCCGCCGACACCGCCCAACTATTTATTAGCGTTCAAGAGAATATTCCTATGCCTTTACACGCCGAGCTACACCGCCATCTGGGAGGTTCCGTCGTCCCCCGCATCCTGTGGCGCTACTTCCAACGCCACGATCGCAATTTAGCCGGACAATTTCCGGAGTATTGCCAATTCGAGGAGTTTTACACCAAGCCGCGCAACACCCTAGATGAGTACCTAGAACTGCACACGATGGTGGAGCACGTGCAGACGGAACAGACCCTGCCCTATTTCATCTACCGGCTGATGCGGGGAGCCTACACGTTTGAAAATTTGGCCTATCTGGAGTTGCGTTACACCCCGTACCTGCGAACCCCGGAACACCTGAGCCAGTCCGATCGCATCGACTGCATGGCGGATATCGTCAAAATTGTCGGCCAAGCCAGCCGCACCGGGGACACACCCATCGTTACCAGCCAAATTCTGTGTATGCACTCGCGCCTTCCCTACGAGGTGAACCGGGCGATCGTGGATCTGGCGGCCCAGATGCCGGAGTGGGTGTGCGCGGTGGACTTGGCCGGGGGAGATGCCCACTACCGCGATCGCCTGGACGAATTTGTGAAATTGTACGAATACGCGCGATCGCGGGGTCTGAACACCACCGGACACCTCTACGAAACCCCGGAAGGGTGCTATCCCGAACTGCTCCCCCACCTGATGCGGATCGGCCACGGCATCCAGATCCCGCTCCGACATCCGGAATACCTGAAAGAACTCGCCCGCAACAACCAGTGTTTGGAAGTGTGCCCCACCACCTATTTGAAAACGGGGACTCTGGAGAGCATCCACCAACTCAAAGCGGTGTTCGACCGCTGTTTTGAAGCCGGGGTGGATATCGCCATCTGCACCGACAACGCCGGACTCCACAACGTCCGGTTGCCCTTCGAGTACGAAAACCTGCTCACCCAGGACGTGATCGACTTCCGACAACTGCAAGCCTGCCAGCGGGCCGCGTTCCGCCACGCCTTCGCCTGGCCCCACCAGGAGCCCCCGGCTCAAATGCTCACCGACCTGTTAAAACCGGAACCGGTGAAAATTGGGGTGTAAGGAAAAATTGAGAATTGATAATTGATAATTGAGAGTTGTCAATTATCAATTCATTGTCGGGCTTTGGACCCCCGCTTTTGTCAAATCTCAAGGAGACTACATGAAATGCAATACAACTCGATGGGCGATCGCTTTGAGTCGGCTGATTTTAGGTTCGACCCTGTTGGGGTTGATGGGGAGTTGTAGCGAACCGGTCGATTCCTCGGTGTCCCCGACAGGAGAGACGGTGGAAGCGGCCCAGACGGAAGCCCCACAGTCCTGGTCCGACGGGTTTGAGGACTCGGACTGGCAGGAGAAATGGGAGGTCAGAAGTTCGCGATCGTGGGGGTGGGAGAATCTGGAGGTCATCGACGACCCCAGCGGCCGATTCGATCGCGTCCTGAGAGTGGTCTACCCGAAAAATTCGGTGACTCCCAGCGTGGCCCGAAAAGAAGGAGTCCCCGTCGGCGGAGGCCAGTTTTTGGCGGATTTGGGGATGCCGCCGGCGGACGCCATGCGGTTGAGCTATTACCTGCGGTTTTCCGAGAATTTTGATTTTGTCAAGGGTGGGAAGTTGCCGGGATTGTTCGGCGGCGACGAAATTAGCGGGGGCAATATCCCGGACGGGACGAACGGATTTTCGACCCGGTTGATGTGGCGTCGGGATGGCGATGGGGAGGTTTACGCCTACCTACCCACCAGCGACAAATACGGCACGTCCATCGATCGCGGCGCCTGGCGGTTCGTGCCGGGGCGCTGGTATCACATCGAGCAGGAGGTGGTTTTGAACGAACCGGGTCAAGAAAATGGCCGGATTCGCCTCTGGGTGGACGGAGCCCAAGTGATCAATCGCGATGATGTGATGTTTCGCACCACCGACGAGTTGAAAATTGAGGGGATCTTTTTCTCGACCTTTTTCGGGGGTGGGGATCTGTCCTGGGCGACTCCGGAAGATGTTTACGTGGATTTTGCCGAATTCTCGGTGTCTCGACCGTAGCGATCGGGGCGGGGCGGGGAACCGATCCGCCGGAAGGGAATGAAAATTCGAGGAGTGAGGAGTGAAACGTTTTTCTTTCTTCGCTTCTCTTTTCTCTTGGCTCCCGCCCTCACAAATGTTTTCGGAAATCGCAACGATCCGGAGTGGATTGACCGGCGATTTTGACGTGGCGGCGGCGATCGAACCCCCGATTTTGCAACGAAAATTTACACGATTTAACTTGACAAAAATCCCGTAATTCTATCTTTTTTCGGCAAAATTTCGGGGCGTCGGACTGTCGCTCCGCGCCAATGTAACTTTTTGTAAAAAAAACGGGTTTGGTAACATCCAATACAGAATAGGGTGTATATTAAAAACAGAGAGCAAAGTTGTCAGTCTACATTCCATCAGTGAGTTACGGGAGTACCGCAAAAATGTATACTCAAGCACAAACTCCGACCCTGATGACGCGCAACCACCACGCCATCACCGTTGCTTCCAACTTTCGATCGCACCGAAGTTTCATCAGACCGGGCGGGGGTAGTCCCCGAGGTCAACGAAATTCTTAGGATCGGGATTCCATGACCCGCCCAAATGTCATCGAATCTTCACAAACTCCCCACCTTAATTTCCGGCTGCAGAACTGTTTAAAACATCAATTATCAATTTTTGATTTCTCAAATTTTTAAATAGACTGAACGGCTCTCGATTCACATTTGTCCGCTTTTGAACCGACGCACTTACCCCCAAACGGTAAGACGGAGAGGTTTTTTGTCCAAAAATTCACCAACCCACAGATTTCACAGACAAGAATGAGGAGGAAAATACAATGAGCCACGTCCTGACCGCCATCGATAAAACCCTTTTAAATAAAGTCGAAACCCTGACGGGGATGACGGAATCCGAAGCGGAAGTCGCCCTCAACACGATCTCCAAATTTACCATGTCCGGTTTTATTAAAATCAAAAAGATCGAGCGGGAAGGCGGCAGCGATCGCGATGTCGAAGTCGTCAATAATTTTATTAAAAGAATGCCCCATTATCGGGGAATGCTTTACCGGGGCATCCCCTTCTGCAAGCTCGAAAAACTGCAAGCTTTCCTGAAAAACCTACAAGAAAATGGCGGTTATGCGATCGACTCCATGACTAGCTTCACCTCCGATGAATTCGTCGCCGAAGATTACGCATCCTCCCGCCACCCCGTCATGATGCGGATCAAAAATAATCGCTCCGGCATCTCCATCCAAGAATTCTCGGCCCTGTATGCCGAAAGCGAAATTCTCGTCCCCAAAGGCACGCAATACCGCGTCACCCACATCTCCGAAGTCGTCGAAGACGGAGAAATTCTCTATATCGACATGGAAGAAATTTAGACGCGGCGGGGAAGAGAATCGCTGTCGTCAAAGCTTTCTCAGGTTAATGGCTAATCGGGGGGATCTTTTATCCCCCTTTTCTATTGCTTGTAAATTTGGTCGATCAGCCAAATCGAGGCGACCAACCCGGCAAAGTGGGCGACGATGGTATGATTGCTGGCGAGGACAACGAACAGGTCGATGGGTTGGATGAAGTCCCGCAACGCCCCAGCCCCGAAAACCGCCTGGGAGGAAGGCTGGGAAACGGCTTTGGCCAGCAAGATCCCGCCGATCGCCTCCGCCGCCACCAACGTCAGGGTCATCCCCACCAAATTGCTAATTAAGGTGATGCGAATTTGCTTGATCGTATCGGCCCGGGAGGGGCGTGCGGGTCCTGGCGATCGCAGCTTTTGAGATAAACGGGTGTAACCGTAGGCGCGATAGGTGCTGAACCCCAACACCAGCAACCCAAGCACCGCAAAGAACAACCCGCCCCCGCTGCCGGAAGTCGCCACGGGGGTACGCGACGCTTGGCTGGCGATGGCAGCAAAGAACAGGATAATGCCGGAAATCACCGCCAGGACGAGTTGCACCCAAAAACAGATCCACCCGGCCCGACGCAGTGCGATCGCGACTCGCTGGACGGATGAGGCCGATGGTAAAGAGGGGGGTTCGGATGGGTTGGACATCGTTTCAAGCTGTATCGTGACCGGGGGATGGAGCCGACTCTCGAGCTGGGGGGCCCTGGATGATCTGGCTCTTTCCCAGAATAAAGGAGAAGTGGGGCGATCGGTTAACTCCTTATCTTTTATATCGCATCGATCCGTTTTCCGAGGTCGATCGGGAGAGGGTGTCACAATAATAAAGTGTCGTCAACCCTAATATTGGCCGTGTCAGACCTGCTGGAGATCGCCGAAACTTACCTACAAACGTCCGTCGCCCCCCTCGCCCAGGACATCGATCGCGATCCGGAAGCCTTGCGTCAAGCTTGGCGGGGGTTGGGAGAATTGGGGATGCTGACGCTGCGGGTTCCCCGGAAATTGGGCGGGCCGGAGGTGACGGCGGACGTTTTCGCCGGATATCAGGAATGCATCGCCCGCCATTCGGGGGCGCTGGCGTTTTTGCAAACCCAACATCAAAGCGCGGCGGGGATGCTGTCTGTCAGTTCCAATTCCGCTTTGCAACGGCAATATTTGCCCGCCATGGGTCACGGAAAAATCGGTGTCGGGATCGGTTTTTCCCAACTGCGACGCCCGGGAAAGCCGATGGTGCGGGCGGTTCCGGTGGAGGGCGGCTACCGGCTCGACGGGACGGTTCCCTGGGTGACGGGATGGGGGATTTTTGAAGCGTTTATCGCGGCGGCGACGTTGCCGGACGGGCGGGCGGTGTTCGGGGTGGTTCCGTTTCGCGAAACTGAAGAGAACGGGGGCGCGATCGCAATCGGTGCCCCGATGTCCCTGTGCGCGATGACGTCTACAAATACGGTGGCGGTGACGCTGAAGGATTGGTTTTTATCGGGCGATCGCGTGGTGTCGGTGCAACCCGTGGGGTGGATCGAAGAGAATGACAAAAAAAAGGTATTGCAGGCGAGTTTTTTCGCGCTCGGGTGCGCCCGGGCGGGGCTGGATATCGTGGAAACGGCCTTTGAAAAGCGGGGATTTCCGTTTATTCGGGAGGCGGCGGAGTCTCTGGGCGAAGAATTGAGAAACTGTCGGGCGGCAATTTTAGACGCAATCATTGGAGATGAAAAATACGGCTTTTCCGAACAGGTGAAATTGCGGGCGCGGGCGATCGCTTTGGCGGTGCGGTGCGCCCACGCGGCGGTAACGGTATCGGCGGGGGCGGCAAATTTGAGCGATCGTCCGGCGGGGCGGGTGTATCGGGAAGCGCTAGTATTCACCGTTTCGGGGCAAACGCAGCCGCTGATGGAGGCGACGTTATCGGAAATTGGCGGCGGATTGGGCGGTTTTTGAAATCGAGTTAATCCCTTACAGCGGTTTTTGCTCGAATGAGAACCGCACGATCCCCCTAAATCCCCCTTGAAAAGGGGGACTTTGAATTGGAAAGTATACCTCATTGACTTGAAAATTGCTGTAATTCGGGAGGAGCCATAATTGATATGCAATCCGGTTGGATTTCCGCACCGCTTGGGAATCAATTCCCTTTTCTCATAGCACCAATCATCGGTCGATGATTGGGAGTAGACTTCATCAAAATAATCGCTTTTATATGACAATTGATAAAATCAGTTTTCCTCCGTTCCTTCCCTCTTCGATCCGCCAACTCCGGGAACCCGAAATGGTGGCGATCGCCCGAGATATTCGGCGCATCCCCATCGCCACACCTTTATCGTCCCGACCCATTCAAACGGCTCACGTCCGCCGCGATCGCGGTGCGGTTCCCACCGTTTTCTTACACGGTTTCGACAGTTCTTTTTTGGAATTTTCCCGCCTCGTCCCCCATTTAAAATTATCCGATATTTGGCTATTGGATTTGATCGGATTCGGATTCAGCGATCGCATCCCCAATTTATCCTACTCTCCGCAGGCCTTAAAAACCCACCTCTATCATTGTTGGAAAACGTTAATTAAAAAACCGATGATTTTGGTGGGCGCGTCGATGGGAGGGGCGGCGGCGATCGACTTTACCCTCACCCATCCCGAAGCGGTACAGAAATTGATATTAATCGACAGCGTGGGTTATAACGGCGGGTTTGAATTGGGGCAATTTTTGGTTTACCCCTTCGACGATGTGGCGGTCGAATTCTGGCGACAGCGGAAACTGACGGGGTTGAATTTCGGCTCGTTTTTTGGCATTAATTCTCGCGATATCGAGGCGATGCGGTGCGTCTGCGTTCACATGGATATGCCGGGATGGAAAGAAGCGATCGCCTCGTTTACCCGCAGCGGCGGTTATTTTAATTTGCGCGATCGCATTTCCCAAATTGACAAACCGACCTTAATTTTATGGGGCGATAGGGATGAGACGTTGGGGACGGAAGATGCGATCGCGTTTAAACGGGATATTGCGGGTTCGCGGTTGGAATGGATCGCCAATTGCGGTCACGCACCCCACTTAGAAAAACCGGAAATAACGGCGAAATTGATTGATGAATTTATTGGGTGCGATCGTTGACAATATATTTTCTCGTTGTGTTCCTCGGTCGAGCCGAAAGTATGATCTGATGATATAATGATTTTGGGATAACGGTTGAGTTTGAGTTGTTCACCAACACCCCAGGAAAACAAAATGTCTATCGATCTCAAGCGAGTCCAAGTAAAGCGTCTCTTTGATGCCTACGATTTGGATGTACCCATTCAAGATAATACTTTGATCCTGGTCGGTGAAAACGGATCGGGCAAAAGTACACTGATCAACTTGATATATTATACGTTAACCGCTCAGTGGGAGCGTCTGAAAGAGCTTCCTTTCGAGTCCTGTATCATTACGATTGGTGACGATGAATATCCGCTAAAAAGAGCCAGTCTACCGAGTTCCCAGAGAGATATTGGGCGTAAAAAAATTGTTATTCTCGATTATTTTAACCGCAAGCTAACCGAAAACGACTTCAACACTCTTCTGGATGACCTGGCTGAAAATTCTTCAGAATATTGGTCATCATCGCAAGGGACTGAAGATTTGAGAGCAATTAAAAGCAACTTCCCTCAAATACACTTTGCAGCTTTACGAGATTTGGCTGAACTCAATCCGAGATTTAGTTCTTTGGAGGAGAATGAAACAACAAAAGTTGCAGAGAGTCTTGCTGAAACGGTACAATCCAGTGACCGAGAACAAATTTTATTTTTGCCAACCTATCGTAGAATTGAAAAAGAACTGAGAGATGTTTTCCCTGATCGAGACTTTGATGATTTCTTATCTTTCTCTAAAAGGAGCCGTTATCGTAAGAAGCATCAGGCTGCATACATTGAACTTGTCGAATTTGGGATGGAAGATGTAATTCGATCATTTGACTCAACTTTGTCAGACTTAGACCAAAATTTCCGCAATGAACTCAATCGACTTACAGGATCTTATTTGGGTGATATTATACGCAACAACTACAAAAATGTTGATGCTTCTCAACTGGCTACTGAGGAATTTTCTCAAACTATAGATTTGATGCTACCTCGAATTGGAAATATCCTTTCGGAAGACGACCGCTATAAACTGAGAAATTTACTTGAAGATGTTAAATCTCATGAAAACCTATCTGAAGACCAACGTGTACCCGCTTATTTTTTAACTCGTTTGGTTGAAATTCACAAGCGTCAACAGGAAAAGGAAAGTTCGATCCGAAAGTTAGTCAATTTGGTCAACCAGTATCTCAGCAATAAAGAACTGGAATTTAATCCGACTGAATTCAAACTTATAGTCACCAGAAAAAATAGAGAAAAAAATGAAGTTTCTGAAGTTCCGTTGCCAGGATTGTCCTCGGGAGAAAAACAGATCATCTCATTATTTTCTCACATTTTTTTGAGTGACTATGAACGATATTTTGTCGTGATTGATGAACCGGAATTGTCGATATCTGTGCCCTGGCAACGCCGGTTTCTGCAAGACTTGAAAGATACGGGAAAGTGTTCCGGTTTAATCGCAGTGACCCATTCACCTTTCGTGTTTGAAAATTCACTGGCGGAATATGCACATTCTATCAGTGAGTTTATCCGGGAGAGTTGAAAATGTCATCGTTCTTGGATGCTTTGAAAGCCGCACCCAAAACATCCCAAGCAAAATTAAATACAGTTCTCATGAGCTTCAGACCGGATGGTAGGGAGATCTACATTTTTCTCGAAGGTCGGGACGATCCTTCTTTCATCAGAGTCAACGTTCAACGAGTAGCCGAGGCGAAAGCTTTATCTGTCCAAACGATTATATTGGGAAATAAAAAAGAAGTTTTGAATGCCTATGATTATCTAGAACAACGATTTCCAGACAATCCCAGACTCATGTTTTTTGTTGATAAAGATCATGACGATCTCATCGGAGAAACTCGGGGAATCACAACCCAGCGAGGCTTATTCGTCACCCCACACTACTCCATCGAGAATTATCTCGTTTCAGAAACGGCAATTGCGGCTATTTTGACGGACTGTTGGGGTTTGGATTCATCCAATCGTGCGATCGCGATCGCTTGTGAAAAGTTTCGAGAATTTCAGGAACAATATCGCCTCATATTCTTACCGTGGATGGCGTGGCTTTTGGCCACCCGGCGATCGGGGCAAAAACCAAACAGTAACAATATAAAGTTTTCGATAATAACTGTCAATCCAAATTATCAAATTATTCTAAATTGGGAACCGGATATATTGACCCACCTGGCGAGAGTCTGCAATGTCAACATCCAACCGGATCATACAGCCATTGACTCGGCTACCAAAGAACTGGAAGCTTTGCCGACAAAAGTTTGGCTGCGGGGAAAACAAGAACTCTGGTGTTTGATAGCATTTATAAACAGACTTGAGCAAGATGCAAAAGCTGAAAAGATAAAGCTGAAAATCCGTTCGCAGATCAATCTTAACAATCTCGTTGAATGGTTGGCTCCTCGCCTACCCTGTCCTTTAGATTTAGAAGATTATCTGACAACGAGACTTGGAAATATTGAACAATAAAGAAACTTAAAATATATAAATTTGACTTGTATTATAGTCAGTTTATCAATACAGAAATTTTCAAGTCAATGAGGTACACCTTCCAATTCAAAGTCCCCCTTTTCAAGGGGGATTTAGGGGGATCATCCGTTTCTCATTCGAGCGAAAACCGCTGTATTCATATTCGATCCGCCGAATCTGCCCCCGCCAGTAAGGTTGCGGCCCCTCCGACAGCAGCCAAGCCACCTCGCCACGTTGCGGAATCATCATTCCGTCCCGCAATTCGTAATCCCAAAAACGTCCGACCCAAGGAGTCGCAACCAACTCGCCGCCGACATCCCGAAAGCGCCCCTCGGAACGCACGGAAGCGATCGCACCGTCCGCGCCGAACTCAAAAATCAGCCGCACCGTCGTCTCGCCCTCCGTCAATTCTGCCGCGGCGGTGGTATCGTCGATCGCCTCCCAACGCACCCCCTGACTGGGTAAAAGTGCCGTCGGATACCAGGCGGCTTCTGCCAAAAATCGCATCAGTTCTCCCTGGTCTAATTCCGGCGTTTCTGGCTGTTCCATCACTGTCAAAAAACCGAACAATTTCGCCCTCAAAATCCCCCGACCGGCGACGTAGGCATCGCGGACGAAAACGGTCAACCCCGGCGTCATCGAAATGCGGGCATCCCACAGGAAACCCGGACGCCGGGGGACGACCCGCTGAGTTGACCGGAAAGGCCGCCACTGTTCCCCGGTTTCGCTGAAATTGAACGTGCCGACGTGATCGATATCGACCCCCGTAATGATGGGTTGACCGTCTTTTAGGACTGTTTGAAAGTACCGTCGCACCGGGTCGGGCAGGGTTGCGATCGCCTCCGGATTGTAGATTTCGGTATCAGTTGGCGATCGCCCCGCCCGCAATTTTGCCCGCAATTTCTGCGTTTCGGCCTGCCAGCGATAGGGTCCGTAGAACACCAAAACCGCGACGGCGGCGACGACAAGGATCGATACTATTATCAAAAATCCCTTCAGGTTCATCGGCATTTTTCCTCAGATGGCGTGGGGGTAAGTTTCGGGCAGATCTTCGGGTTCGGGTTGGATGCGATCGAGGGGTTCGACGGCGCGGGAATTATCAACATGGATGATCGCATCAAACTGGCGGGATAAACTGGCGTAAAAGTAATGGCTGGCTCGTTCGGTTTCGGGGCGGTAAATGACGCCGATCGCCCGTTCCAGGCGGGGGGATTCGAGCGATCGCGCGATTTCTTCCTCCTGTAATGACAGCCAAAATCGCTCCATTTGGGTACGGTGAAATAGGTTTTCGTAGCTGTTCCCCATCGAGGGGCGAACCCGCTTCAGTTGCACCGGGGCATCCCAGTCGGAGGCGGCTGCGACGGTTCCGGTGTGGGTGGTGAAGCCGACGGAAACGACCTCATTTCCGTAACGTTCCCGGGCGAGTTGTCCGAGGTTGAGTTCGCCGCGATCGCCCATTTGGGTGGCCCGGGCGTCGCCGAGGTGGGAATTGTGGGCCCAGACGATGACTTTCATCGGTTCGCCTTCCCGAGCTCCGTGTTCGATCAGGCGATCGAGGGTTTCCCCCATGTGGCGATCGCGCAAATTCCAGGAGGAAACCTGTCCGCGAAACATCGCCCGATAATATTCCTCGGCATCTTTGATGACTTGGGCGTTCCATTCGGCGTAGAAAAATTCATCTTCCGGGATGCTGCCGTCTCGTTGGGCGTAATCCGCCGCCTGACGCTGCAATTCTAACAGTTGATTCACCACTTCATCTTCGCAGGATTTGGTCAATCCGAAGGCGGTGGCGAAACCGTATTCCTGGGGTTCTTCGCCGAACTGCCCGAAACAATTGTAACGCTCTCGGGCTCTTTGTGCGGCTTCGGGATCGACGCGATCGAGGTATTGGAGGACGGCGGCGATGGAGGTGTAAAGGCTGTAAAGATCTAGGCCGTAAAATCCGACTTTGCGACTATTTTCGGGTAAATTATCATTATGTTGGCGCAACCCGTCGATAAAGTGCAGGACGTCGGTATTTCGCCACATCCAAGTTGGAAAGCGGCGGAAGTCGCCGACGGATTCTCGGGGGGTGAGATCCTCCCCCATTCCCCGGACGAAACGGTTGATGCGGTAGGCGTCGGGCCAGTCGGCTTCTACGGCGATCGCGGAAAAGCCCTTTTCTGCGACGAGACGCCGGGAAATTTGGGCGCGTTCGTAGTAGAAATCGTGGGTTCCGTGGGATGCCTCGCCCATCAAAACGATGTTGGCGTCGCCGATAAAGTCCATCAAGGCGTCGTCGTTGGCGGCGGTTTCGGAGATGGGGCGGGCGTTTTGGCGGATGAGATTGACGGTGCGATCGATCATGATTGTATGAGTCTCTGATACTACCGATTAAAAATGCTTTTGTTTTTAGGGTAGAGGAGGTGCGATCGCGCTTTCGTCTGACGATTGGTAGAAAAAATTAAATTATTTCCGTTCGGGGTCTATCTTTTGAGGGAGATTGGTAGGTATGGCACTACGTTAATCGATTAAAATACTCGAACAATTTTACCACAGAGGCACAGAGGACACGGAGAAATTATGGGTTTTAACCGACATCCTCACAATCCATCGCCCGTTTAAATTGAATGGGTTAATCCATCCCTTCAACTCGGAGTGTTCGGATAAAACTTTGCCATTGACCGACTTTTGAACCGGTAATATCTAAAATTGGGATATTGACGGTCGGAGTTACTCTGTAATAGGTGATTCGGGTCGGTTCGGGTTGTCCTAAACCGTAGCGATTGGCAACCCTTCTCGCCTCTTGACAGTTGATGCCGTAGGCTCCCATTTTGATATCTCCGCCCCCCGCATAATATCGCCAAATAATGATGTCTAAAGGTTGGCCGGAACTCGCACTTTCCTGACATTCGTGGTGGGTAATTTCAAACATTTTGGCAATATGCACGTCATAGCGACTCAATTGCCCTCCGTAAGCGGATGTCTGCCTGGGATTGCGATCGGGGACGACGAAATTGGCGACGCGGGTTTCCTGTCCGGGAGAGGGAAATACGATCCGGGTAATGGGAACGGCGGTAGACTGGGCGATCGCGTCTTGCAGGATTCCCAAGGTTGACAATGCGACAGTTAAACCGACCCCGATCGCTTTTTTCGTGAATGTTGTGATAACCATACGTTCAACTTCACTTTTTCCGATTCTAGCCGACTGGCCCTTCGGAGTCAACCCTACAAACTCGCAAAGCGATCGCCCACTTCCACCAACGCTTTGGCGATCCCCGGTTCGCTCATCGAATGTCCGGCGTCGGGTACTAGAATAAACTCCGCTTCCGGCCAAGCTCGATGCAATTCCCAGGCCGTTTTCATCGGACAAACCACGTCGTAGCGGCCCTGAACGATCGCCGCCGGAATGTGGCGGATGCGACCGACATTTGCCAATAGTTGATCCTCTGATTCAAAGAAGCCGCCGTTGACGAAATAGTGGCACTCGATCCGGGCGAAGGCCGTCGCAAAGTCGCGATCGCCGAACTTTGCCATCAAGTTGGGATCTGGGAATAACTTGCTGGTACTCGCCTCCCAAATCGACCAGGATTTCGCCGCCTCCAACCTCACCTCCGGGTCATCGCTGGTGAGGCGTTTGTAGTAGGCGGAGAGAAAATCGTGGCGTTCTTCCGGGGGAATGGGTTTGATATATTCTTCCCAGGCATCGGGGAAAATGTGGCTGGTTCCCTCCTGATAAAACCATTGCAGTTCGGATTTTCTCAACATGAAAATTCCCCGCAAAATTAACCCCTTGCAGCGATCGGGGTGCGTCTGACTGTAGGCCAACGATAAGGTGCTCCCCCAACTGCCGCCAAACACCACCCAGCTTTCAATTCCGAGGTGATTTCGCAGCCGTTCGATATCCGCCACCAAATGCCAAGTCGTATTTTCTTCTAATTCCGCGTGGGGGGTACTTTTGCCGCATCCCCGCTGGTCAAACATCACGATCCGCCACTTTTCGGGGTCGAAATAGCGGCGATAATCGGGCAGACAGCCGCCCCCCGGCCCGCCGTGGAGGACGACGACGGGTTGACCTTCGGGATTGCCGGACTGTTCAAAGTAGAGGGTGTGCAAGGAACTGACTTGCAATTGTCCTTCGGCGTAGGGTTCGATGGGGGGGTAAAGTTCAGCCATATCTGATAATTGGATTTCAGGGTTTAAAATCATTTATAAAGATGTGGGGGCAAGCCTCTGTGCTTGCCCATTGATTATAACTAATATGAGATTTTTATGGTGGGGGCAAGCCTCTGTGCTTGCCCATTGATTATAACTAATATGAGATTTTCAGGGTAGGGGCAAGCCTCTGTGCTTGCCCATTGATTATAACCAATATGAGATTTTTATGGTGGGGGCAAGCCTCTGTGCTTGCCCATGGATTGTCACTGGCTAATTGATGGTAACCGTTGGCAACCGGAGACGGTTGCCCCCACCAATAATTGAGATTTTGAGATTTTGAGATTTTAATTGTAGGGGCAAGCCTCTGTGCTTGCCCATCGATCATCACTTGCCCATTGATTATAACCAACAATTGAAATTTGATTACGATCGCGACAAAGGATAAACTTCTACGGGGTCGAGTTGGCGGCGGCAGATCTGACGCCGTTCTAGATTGTCAGCATAGCACTCGTTGACCTCGGTGCGCCCCTCGGGGGATGCGATCGCTTCAATGAAAATAACGTGGGGGAGTTCCGCAAAAGCTCGCCCAAATTTCCCGGTTCCCCCCGGTTGCAAAACGGCGGGGGCGACGGTGGCTTCGTTGCGGTTCACTTCCACCAGGCGATCGCCCTCCTGTCGGTAGAGGCGGTAAATCACCCGCAGCGATCGCATCGCGTCGGAACCGGTGTTGGTGAGTTGGCCTTCGACGGTGTAGCGTCCCGCCGTCAGCGTCTCATCTTCGATCAGTCGCATTCGGTCAATTTTGACTCCGCCATTTTGGGCGATTTCCAGGGGAGACGGAACCGCCGACGGGGGGACAGAGGCGACAGGGGTGGGGAGGACGGTTCCCAGCCACAGTGCGGAAATTAGAGAAATTTGCCAGTATTGTAACATCGATCTGAATGGGACCTATAGCGATCGCAACGGTTCTCCTCGCCAGGAATTGCCGAGATCCCCGCCTCGATCAGTTTATCGCGGAAGGGGGACGCGATCGCCACGAATTTTGATTGATTTGGACAAGAACGGGCGAGATGTCCGTTTTGCTGAAACTTGTTAGAATGAAAACTTCAATCATCGCTCCCCCTAAATTCTGAATCATCTATGACTGCAACTGTCCCGAATCAAAGTTCCGTTAATTTATCGCCAATTCGAGCCGATATCCGCACCCTACAGCCGCAATTGGTCGAGTGGCGGCGGCACCTCCACCAACATCCAGAATTGGGGTTTCAGGAACAGTTGACGGCGGAATTTATCGCCCGCCAGTTGAGGAATTGGGGCATCGACCACCAAACCAATATTGCGGAAACCGGGATCGTCGCCACCATTGAAAGCCGGCAGCCGGGGCCGGTTCTGGCGATCCGGGCGGACATGGATGCCCTGCCGATTCAGGAGGAAAATGAGGTCAGTTACAAGTCCTGTCACGACGGGATCATGCACGCCTGCGGACACGACGGACACACGACGATCGCTCTGGGAACAGCTTATTATTTATCTCGACATCTGCCCGATTTTTGTGGTACAATTAAATTGATATTTCAACCCGCCGAAGAGGGTCCCGGAGGAGCCAAGCCGATGATCGAGGCGGGGGTGTTGAAAAATCCCGATGTTGATGGGATAATTGGATTGCATTTGTGGAATAATTTACCCTTGGGAACCGTCGGGGTGCGCTCGGGGGCGTTGATGGCGGCGGTGGAGTTATTTGAATGCACCCTATTCGGCAAGGGCGGACACGGCGCGATGCCCCATCAAACCGTGGATGCGATCGTGTTGGGTTCTCAAATTGTGAATGCCCTGCAAGCGATCGTCTCCCGCAATGTCGATCCCTTGGATTCTGCCGTCGTGACGGTGGGTTCCTTTCACGCCGGACACACCCACAATGTCATCGCCGGACAGGCGACGATGAAAGGGACGGTGCGATATTTCAACCCCAAATTTCAGGGATATTTCGGAAAGCGAATCGAGGAAATTGTCGCCGGAATTTGTCAGGGTCAGGGCGCGGAATATGACTTGAGTTATTATTCCCTGTATCCCCCCGTCATCAACGATGAATCGATGGCAAATTTGGTGAGAAGTGTCGCCGAATCCGTCGTAGAAACGCCGGCCGGTGTCGTGCCGGAATGCCAGACGATGGGGGGCGAGGATATGTCATTTTTCCTGCAAGAAGTGCCGGGGTGTTACTTCTTCCTGGGAGCCGCAAATCGCGATCGCGGCTTGGCTTACCCCCACCACCACCCCCGCTTCGACTTCGACGAAACCGCCCTCGGAATGGGGGTGGAAATGTTCGTCCGGTGCGTCGAAAAATTCTGTCAACCGCGTCCCACAAGCTTCTAGCTTGTGGACACCGGCAAGATGCCCGTGCTACCGCTTGACATCCATTCAACAAAACCGTCACACTAAATCAGTAGATAGCCATAAATATCATCCATGCAAAACAGTACACTGCTCCTAACAAAAGAACTCCCCGACCTCACCTATTCCCCCCTCTTAGATCGCTTTGACGAGAGTTGGGAAGCCCCGCTCTCAACCCTCCTGGGGTTGGGGCGGGCTGCGGGGGCCGATCTGGTCGAATTCTTTCTAGAACGCAACAATTTTCTGAGTTGTTTGGCCGAAGACGATCGCATTACTGGCGTATCTCCCCGCCTCTCCCTCGGGGCTGGAATTCGAGTTTTTAAAGGCAAGGCTGATTGCTATGTAAGTACCAACGATCTGTCCTTCGCCGGACTACGGACAGCCTTAGAA
Source organism: Lyngbya sp. CCY1209 (assembly GCF_055795065.1). Taxonomy (NCBI): domain Bacteria; kingdom Bacillati; phylum Cyanobacteriota; class Cyanophyceae; order Oscillatoriales; family Microcoleaceae; genus Lyngbya; species Lyngbya sp. CCY1209. Next base: position 1,243 of record NZ_JAYFER010000199.1, on the reverse strand, counting down.
AAAGCTCTGTCAATTCTCGGGTTGCAACTTCCTTCCCCTGTCGGTTTCATCCCCCCCATTAATTTAGAATTTTTGCGGGATTATGCCACCAAAAAAGAGAAGGAAAATTGGCTGTCTGAATGCAGTTCAATGCAAGAAATGGGGGATATTTTGTTGGCATCAAACGCCCAATTATTGAAAAAAGCGAACCACGTTCAATCCCGGCGTTCTTCTTATTTTCGAGACTGGCAAGAAGTGATGGTCGCCGCCAGCGACGGCACCTTTGCCCGGGACGTGCGACTGACACAATCTCAGATTTCTTTCCTATTGTGTGCCGACGGAGAAAATCGCTGTTCCATCAGCAAGCGGGGCGGAAATACCAGCCGTCCGGACGGGTTGCGGACCTGGGATTATGAAACCGATGCCGAAGAGATTGCAGAGTCGGCGGGGCAAATGCTGTATGCGGATTATGTGGAGTCGGGACGCTATCCTTTGGTGATGGCAAATCAGTTCGGCGGGGTAATTTTTCACGAAGCCTGTGGCCACTTGTTGGAAACGACGGCGATCGAAACAAAAACGACGCCATTCGCAGAGAAAAAAGGGGAGAAAATTGCCCACGAAAACCTCACCGCCTGGGACGAGGGATTGTCGGACAAAGAGTTCGGAACCATCGACATGGACGATGAAGGAATGCCCGCCCAGCGGACGTTATTGATCGAAAATGGGGTGTTGAAAAACTTTTTGTGCGATCGCGGCGGGGAACGCAAAACCGGACACCCGAGAACCGGAAGCGGACGCCGGCAAAACTACACCTATGCGGCGGCGAGTCGGATGCGAAATACCTATATCGCCCCCGGAGATTATTCAATTGATGACCTATTTGCATCCATCGATCGCGGCTTATACTGCAAGAAAATGGGCGGCGGCAGCGTCGGCGATACGGGACAATTTAACTTCGCCGTTCAGGAAGCCTATCTGATCGAAAATGGCAAAGTGACAAAACCCCTAAAAGGTGCGACATTGATCGGAGAGGCGACGGAAATTATGAACAATATTTCCATGTCTTCCAACGATATCGGACTCGCCGCCGGGTTCTGCGGCTCCGTCAGCGGCAGCGTTTACGTCACCGTCGGACAACCCCACATCAAAGTTGATGGAATTACTGTTGGGGGAAGGTAAAATTCAATCTGTGGGGGCAGTGCCTCTGTGCCTGCCTATCTCATCTACAAATTAGATGGGATTGAGACTGTGGGGGCAGTGCCTC
>NZ_JAYFER010000198.1:0-20271 GCF_055795065.1 Lyngbya sp. CCY1209 | reverse complement strand
TTCATCGAACGGGCGGGGGAGACGGGCGACGGCGAATAGCCGCCAATGCTCGGAAATCAATCGACATCAACAAACGTTGATTTCCCGATAGGCCCGCCGCCACTCCTCGTCCGTGGCGAACCCCTCGACCCGTTCCACCATGACGCGGCCGTACCAACTGCGGTCCAAAATGGCGATCTTCCCCGCCGGGGCCAGTTTGCGCCAGAACCGCCACAGGTAGTGGTGGGCTTTTTCCTCGTCGGTGGGGGCGGCGAAGGCGTGCACCTCGTAGCTGCGGGGGTCGAGGATATCCGTCAGGCGCTTGATTGCGCCCCCCTTGCCGGCGGCGTCCCACCCCTCGAATAGGATCAAAACCGGTATCTGTTTTTCGTAGATGATCTGTTGCATCCGGCCGAGGCGGGCCTGCTGATGGGGCAGTTTTTCCTTGTACTCGTCGGAGGAGAGGGACAGGCTCAAATCCACACCGGCCAGGGGGTTCGGTTCCGTGGGGTCGAGACGATCCTGGGGGACGGTGCAAACGGGAGGAGGCTGCACCTGCAGGCGTTCCAGGGCTTCTTTGATGGTGGCGACCATCGTGGAGAGCACCTTCACCCGCGCCCAGCGTTGGCTGTCCCCTTCCACCAGCGTCCAGGGCACCGCGCCGGTGCTGGTGTGGATGACCATATCTTCGGCGTAGGCGGAATAGGTGTCGTAGTTTTTGGCCTGTTTCCAGTCCTCGGGGCGCACCCGCCAGGCCGCCAGTTCGTCCTTGCTGGCTTTTTTGAGGCGGTTTTTGAGCTCTTTTTTGCTCAGGTGAATCCAAAATTTGGCGATCGCAGCTCCGTTGTCCACCATCTGGCGCTCGAAGGCGTTGATCTGGCGCATGGCCATCGGCACTTCGGATTCCGGGAGGCGACCGAACAGCCGGTCTTCGAGGACGTGGGTGTACCAACTGTGGTAGAAAATGCCGAGTTTACCGCGTCCGGGGAGTTGCTGCCAAAATCGCCACATGAAAGGATAGCGCCGTTCGCTCTTGGTGGGGGGCCAGATGGGGATGACTTTGAAGCCCCGGGGGTCCATGTAGCCGACCATTTTTTTCACCAGCGCCCCCTTCCCGGCGGCGGCCCAGCCTTCGAGGACGATGATCACGGGGAGCTTTTTTTCCCAACAGGTCTGCTGAAGCGATCGCAACTCCCGCATCAGGGCTTCTACCTGAGTTTTGTAGGTTTCCTTATCTAAGGCTAAATCGAGATCGAGTGTCTTGAGCATGGGCGTTCAGTGGGTCGGATTCCGATCCAGTGTAACCGCTGCGATCGGGGAAAAATGTAAAATTTCGATATCTTTTCGGAAGCGATCGGGCCTGACATCCGGCAGATTGCCGTATACTATAGAAAATAGCGGCAAAAACCAGATTTATTTGGATTGGCGACATGGCGAATCCACCCCCTCAAAAAACGACGGCGCGACTGGAAGCTCGGATCAGCCCGGAAACGAAAGCACTGTTGCAAAACGCGGCGGATTTGCAGGGGCGAACCCTGACCGATTTTGTGGTGTCTGCCGTCCGGGCCGAAGCGATGCGGGTCATTCGAGAACATCAAATCCTAACCCTCAGTTTGGAAGAAAGCGAAGCCTTCGTCGAGACAATCCTGAATCCTCCCCCGCCGAATGATGCGTTGAAAGCCGCATCTCGACGATACAAGGATGCGATCGCGGACTGATGGTTCTCAAAATTGAACTGCTGGCAAAGGGTCGGCATTTGCGATCGCAATTTCACTGCGGAAAGGAGAGTTTAGATCGCTACATTCGGCAGCAGGCATCGCAAGATCTGAAAAGACGAGTCGCCACCGTCTTCGTATTGATCGACGCTCCCGATTCAAATATTTTAGCCTATTATACTTTATCGAGCTACACCGTCGATATTGGCGTTTTGAATGACGACTTTGCCAAGCACCTGCCGCGTTATCCACGCCTGCCAACAACCTTACTCGGCCGTTTGGCTGTCGATAACAGCGCCAAAGGTAAGGGATTTGGCGAATTGATGTTAGTCGATGCACTCAAAAAGTCCCTGGAAGTTTCCCGACAGATCGCATCGCTGGCGGTAATTGCAGAAGCGTTGGATGAAGAAGCATTGGGATTTTATCTCAAATACGGCTTTCTACAATTCCAGCAAGATCCGATGAAGCTTTATCTTCCCATGCAATCCATTGCGGAGCTGTTTTAGATCGATTATCATAAGTTATCTAGCCCCCAAACCCCCAATTCTGGGGGCTTTGAGTGGATGGGATTTGACTTCATTATTTCGGACCACCGATCTGGCCCCCAAACCCCCAATTCTGGGGGCTTTGAGTGGATGGGATTTGACTTCATTATTTCGGACCTATCTAGCCCCCAAACCCCCAATTCTGGGGGCTTTGAGTGGATGGGATTTTCACGAATCATTTCAGGGTGCTAGAGTACCAACCAACTCAAAATTTCTGCCGCCGTCAACTGCAAATCGATCCCGTCTAAAACGGGAAGTTGCGCCTCTCCTTGAAATGACGCGAGACGTTGATTTTCGACGATGCAAAAGATCGTCTCCATCCGAGGATCGATCGCCCATCCGATGCTGGTTCCGTTTTGAGAATAGTGCAACAACTTGGTTAATAGAACAGTCATCTGCTGTTCTGGCGACAAGATTTCGATCGCCCAATCCGGAGAAATTTCAAACCGATTGGCAATTTTTCCGGCCGGCGATCGCGGGATTCTGTCCCAGCGGAATACCGCCACATCGGGAACGAGCGATCGTCCCCCGACAGTACAGCGCAACTCGGGAAAAGCTCTGGCAATCTTTTCAGCTCGCACAACTCTATTGATAGCTTCGCATAGTTCGCCTTGGATCAGACTGTGTTCACCTTGTGGCATTGGCTTTTGGATAATTTTTCCGTCGATGTATTCCGAAGCCGGTTCGGTTTCCGGACGTTCCAGGAATTCTGACAACGTGAGCGATCGCCCGACCATTTGAGTCATGTTGATTCCCCATATCAATCGTTTTAATTGTAGCAAATAAAAGCCCCCAGAATTGGGGGTTTGGGGGCGAGATGCGATCGCTACAATTGATTTTGCTTGACCCACATCCGAAACAGTTCCACGGCGATGCGGATATTCCCCCCGGCTTCGATAATCACATCGTGGCGGGAGAGGGTTTCCAAGGCATTGTTGAGGGCGGTTTCATCCAATCCGGTTGTTTGTTGGAGGGTGGTGCGATCGCATCCTTCCGGGTGGGAAGCCAGGACTTTGAGAACGTCTTGCTGGTGGGGTGCACCTTCGGCGGCTTGTCCCCAAACGCCGGTGAAATAGTAGCGTCCGTTTTGGAAGAAAGTGCCGTTGATAACCGCGTCCACATCTTCCACGGTAAAAACCGGATCGCGGGGGTTCCCCCGTTCAAACATTTGGTCATTGTAGCGGCGGACGAGGTCAAATGCGATCAACTGCACCAAATAGGGTTGTCCGTGGGTGAGGTTGTAGATTGTTTTGTGGGCTTCCGGTTCGTAGCTGAGGGGAAAATCGGGGTCGGGATTATCGAGAATTTGGGCGGTGGCGGCGGCTGTCAAAAACCCCACCTTAATTGGTGGAGTTACGCTACTAAAAAAAGGTTGATAATAATCTTCAGTCATTTCTTCCAGGGTGTGCAACCCAGCAAAGGCAAAAGCAATTTTAGGACTCATCTGCACGAAACTCCGCAAGATTGTCATAAAATTTGCTGGTAGTTGGTTCAATTTAATTAATTCTTCAATACTTTCAAATTCATCCAAGGCAATGATCAAGCCGGTTGTGTCTATTTTTTTCAGAACCTTCTTTAAATGACGTTTAAAATTTAGCGAAGGGTGTTTTAAAAAATCTTCTTCGTCTGGCAGAGAAACATTAAGTGTTTCTGATATCTCATCGCTAATCTCTAAAAATACCTCGCCCATTCCTCCTGAAAATTTTTGTAAATTAACATAAATTACTTTAACTTTGGAACCCAAAAAGTTGGCAATATTCAATAAAATTGAAGTTTTTCCCATGCGACGATGACCGTATAAAACGATGGACTGAAGATGAGAACTCATCACCCACAATTCCTCAAGCTTTCTCATGATATCTTCTCGACCAATAAATAAATTTCCGACAACTGGATCGCCAATGATATAGGGATTTTTGACCGGTTCGGTAATCGAAATATTGCCAACTTCTTGAGCAATGCGTTCTAAAGCTTTTTTCCAGGTTTGGGCAATATCGACAATTAAACCTCGTTCCGCTTGGGGTAGGGTATTAGCATCATCTTGAATACTTCTTAATTTACCGATCGCGCGGTTAAGGGCAAAAGAACGAGCCGATTTTGAAGTTGCTCCTAAAATGAGTTTTGTATCTTTTAAAACGCAATGTAAACCGTTCATTGCATCCCAAGTTGCAGAGCGCAGATAGTGTTCTGAAGGAAATGCAGAAACTTTAATTTCAGCAATGGTGTCGGGTTCTGTAGCAGCTTTAAATTGGGCGAGAGTTTGAGCCAAAATAAACATCTCTTCGCCATATTGCAAAGATCGTACTATCAAAAATGCTTGGGTTGCTTGTTCGGGTTCTTTTTCGTGGAGATGCCAAAAACCAGCAGCAATTGCACGGGGTTGAGTATCAAGGCGAGTGTCTATCGCTGACACATTTATTTCGTTATTTAATTTTTTCCAAAAGAACAATAATTCATGAATTGCAATTGATAATCCTTTTATAAAATTTGTTTGTATTTCTTGTGTCAAGGATGAGGATAAAAACTTGACAAGTTTCCAATCAACAGGATTTTCTGATAACTGAGAAATTCGATAAATTAGGTGTTCTTGTGGAGTTTGTTTGAGAACTCGATTGAGGGCTATTATTGCAGGAAAAAATTGTAACGAATATTGAAAAATACGATTGATATTTTCTAACCCTTGTTCCCAGTCCTGTTTTAAGGATATTTCTAAACGAGTTGTTAGTAAGGGTAAAGGAATTGAGCTAATTCGTGGAAAAAGCCAACTACGGTTTTGAATTGATATTAAATTAGGTAGTACACAAATTATCCAGTTTTCGGGACGCAAACTTGCTACACTGATCACTACACCTAACATCACACTGATAATCAAACCTAAAACTCCACTAGCCACCACAGATCCTATACCTACTACTACACCAAACCTTGTAACACCTACTACCAGACTGTATACACCTGCTGCTACACCGAATATCAAACCAAATGTGAACGCCACACCAAACGCCACACCCACTACAAAACCAAATGCTGCATCAATCACACCTACTATCAAGCTAGAGACTACACTGATGCCGACACCAAACCCCACAGAGACAATAACCATAACTACAAAATTAGAGGTTGTATTGTTGACTAAAATTGCTACCATATTCATAATTACACTGACTGCCACAGCGACTCCCACACCTATTGAAACACCGAATTTTATGGCAAACGCTACACCAAGTAAGCAGATAGAAAACAGCCAATTAAACAGCACATAACTCCAATAAAATTGGACATTAAAATCCTGAGATATTATCCACGATAGAAATGATGTAAAAAAAATCAATATTAATCCCTGTAAGCATAATTTAATTTGATTTTGATTGCGAAGGAGTAATTCCAACTTTTCTCGCCAAGTTTTTTTGTCTTTTAAACTCCCAGTTTCTCCATGATTTTCTTCATACCATCGCAGTGCTTGAGGAAAGAAAAATATCCAATATAACAGTCGCAAATAATCGAAAGTATTCCATAGAGATAGAGATCGCCTTAGTTGTGGAGCCAAGTTGAGGCGTAGAATAAAATTACTATTTTTCATTATTTTCATTCAAATATTTATAAAGATCGTGGCATTGTTGCATTACTTTCTGCGGATGACCTCCAGTTTCTTGATAAATTTTTATGATCTCATTCTCATCAAACTGAATACATTTTAATTGTTGTGTAACAAAATAAGTTAAGCGACTATTAATAAAATTTTTAACTGTTTCTTGATTCCACGGCTTAAGACGGTGTTCTCTACAAATATTTTCAAAAGGTGAAGTCATATTCTGACTATCTAGAAATAAAGTATCAAGTGATTGAGAAGCTGCAACCACCAACCGCAAAGGCGGATCGCTGCCATCCGCCAATGCTCGTAACTGGCTGCGAACTTGGTTTGTAAACCAATTTTCTCTCATATTATCTACAACATCGAGGAGAAGTAAAATACGATATGGTTTGAGTTTGTGCCTGAGTTCACGTCCTTGACATATTTTAATACCGATTTCATTACATAGTTCTGCATAAAAATCATCGTCGCTCTGAAGGTGTCGCAAATCTATATAAATTGGCTTTATATCTGATTTGTGAACTGCCGTTCGTTCGATCGCTTTCAATAATGAAGACTTACCCAGTCCACTTTCTCCAATAATTGCGACGCTACTGCCACTGTTCAGTGTTTCAAAAATTTCTCTAATTTCCTTATCCCTGCCAAAAAATAAATTTGGATCTGCTATGGCTCCACTCAAAGGCGTGAAAGGGTTTTGATATTCCAAACTTTTAACCGTCTCATTTTTTTGAGAACTATATTTTTCTTCCAGCCACTTCAATAAAGCTTCTTTTTTGGTATCGTTGGCATCTGTTAAAACTTCGCGAAATTTTCGATAAGCACTCGCTCTACATTTTTTGTAAGCCTCCCATGAAATATCGCAATCTCCCCTCACAAGGATACACACTTCTTTTTCGTCCAGATTTAAATTTTGTCGCCGGAATCTTTCTAAAAAGAAATCTTGTTCTGTTCGACTCAATTTATAATCGACCACGATCTCTTTCAGAAATTTATCCCAGCGATCCCAGTTCTCCATCGGCTTGGTTGCTACTCCACCCCACCAGTGTAACCGAAAATGCTACCTCCGGATCGGGGGGAACATTATTTCCCCCTCGTTCCGCTCGGATGATTTCACAGGGGGAACTTTTTGGCGCTTACGGAATGAGAAAGAATTCTCTATGTTGGGATTATCGATGAATTTGAGGAGAACACGAACAGCATGAACAATCCCAACTGGTCCGATCGCATCCTTCCGATTTACTACGCCAAACCCGCACGGCGAAACGGGATGAGCGGTTATGAAGACGAACGCGGTAACTTCCAACCCAGTGTTTCTCACATCCAGGAGGTGATGCGATCGCTCAAGGAAAAAGCACGACTCAATCAGTGGCGACGCAGCCAGGGAGCCGCAGCCAACCGAGCCTGTCAAATTGGCAAGTTGGGACACCGCCTGGTTGAGAACTTCCTGAAGGGGGAAACTGTCTCCTGTCCGCCAATCCTCGAACCCCATTGGAAACAGTTGCTCCCCACCTTGCAAAAAATCCACGGAATCCGACTCGTAGAGAGTCCCGTTTTTCACCATTATGATGGGTATTGCGGCCGGGTGGATTGCGTGGCTCGTCTGTCCGCTCTCCCGGAAATGGCGATCGAGTTCAAATTTAGCGATCGCATCAAACCTATCTATCCCCAACAAAAAATGCAACTCGCCGCCTACACCGCCGCACTCAACCGGCAGTATGGAACTCAATTCAACCAAGGATTGATCGTTGTTGCAACTCCCGATACAATCGATGTCAATCTCATCGACTCGTCCGAACTCAATCAATCTTGGCGACAATGGCAAAGCCTCGTCGCTCGGTTCTGGGCACAAGATCTAGATGTGGCTTGAAATTTCGACAACTGCAATACTCGACGGTAAGGGTGCGATAAGGGTGCGATCGCTCCCAGCCGTTCTTTTGTCTTCGCTCAGGTTGACGGAGCGCAACCCAACAACTCTATTATAATTTGAGTAGATCTTTATTCGGTTCCGTCTTGAGGGACGATTTTCGCCCGGAAAGCAGCGATATCGATATTTTAATCTCATTCGATCGCGATGCCCGTTGGACGTTATTCGATTGGGTCGATATGGAACAAGATATCAAGAATATTTTTCAAAGAGACGTTGATTTGGTCAGTCGGCGAGGGATCGAACGCAGTCGAAATCACCTCCGTCGTCAAGCAATTCTGAACTCCGCTCAAGTCATCTATGCAACCTCGCGAAATTAATTATTTCCAAGATATGCTCAATGCCGCCAAGTTGGCTCAAGACTTTGTGGCCGGGATTGACTGGGAAACCTTTGAACTGGATTTAATGCGTCAAACCGCCGTGACTCGCCAATTTGAAATTATGGGAGAAGCGGCTCGTCGAATTTCGACCGACACTCAAGGGACTTTTCCAAACATTCCCGGGTCGCAAATTATTGGAATGCGTAATCGTCTCATTCACAAATACGATGACATCGACCTAGAGTTGATTTGGGATACCGTCTAGATCGCCTTGCCCGAATCGATTACAATGTTAGAAACTATCATCGATAATCAAGAATAACGGAAATCGACAATGACCGCAAAATTGAGCGAATAAAGGAGCGATCGCATGAAATTTTCAACCCGAATCAAAGCATTTATCAAGCTAGTGAAGTACGCTTTAAATTTCAAATTCCCCATATCACTCGAAGCAAAACCGACTCTGGCTCCCCCCTTCTTAAGGGGGGCGGGGGGGGGATCGTCCGCATCTGATTCAATCGATCGCCGCTATATCCATATTTTCAGACATTTTTTAATCCTCCTACTTTCCCTCTATTTTATATTGGGAAATCCCGCCCCCGTTTTCGCCTCCATCCACCGCTACCCGGAGGGTTCCGATCGCGTGATGTACCGTTCCAAACTCAGTTTGCGTGATCGCCGCGATCGCTCCTGGCAGGTGATCCTATTCAAACGCACCGCTTTCGGCCGAGTCGAGAGCCTCCACCTGCGTCTGGTGGGATTTCCGGGGTGGGTGGAGGTCGCCCACCGAGCCCCCCTCACCCTGACGACGGCGACGGGCAAAACCTGGAGGGCGGAAGATGTGGTGGATCTGTCCCTGCCCCCCAACGTCGGCGAATACGACCTCGCCCCCGTTTTATTGGAATTGGAGGGAACCCCCGCGATGGAACTCTCCGTGCCCCTGACGACCGAATCCGCAGAAATCCCCGCCCCCCCCTTTGTCGTGCGAGAATGGCAGCAACTTTTTGACAATTGATAATTGTTAATTGTGAATTATTAATTGTTATTTAGCCAAGTCGTGTCCAAATAATCGATTTGGGCGTGGGGACTCAAAGCCGCCAAGACCTGTTTTCCATAGCTGCGGTGCAGCACCCGAGTGTCCAGGAGGGCGACGACGCCCTGGGTTTCCCGGACGGGGGCGACGGCCCGCTGGAGCTCTTGCAGGGCGGTGGGGAGGAGGTAGAGGCGGAACCAGTCCTCGCGGCGGCGTTTGTGGTAGGCGACCCGGCCGGCCACCAGGGGATGTTCCAGGGAGGGCAGGGGCAACGTCGCGATCGCCAACAGGTGCGGGGGGGCGAACCGGTGCCGGTGGGTTTGCCAAAATTGCCAACCCGCCACCAAAATGCCGCGATCGCCCAATTCTGCCGTCTCCACCCGCACTTGGGAACCGAACTCCGACGCCAAAACCGCCCCCACCCGCCCCCTGAGCGGCACGTCCTCCACCAGCAGCACCCTTGGGCCGGCAACCCCCGCGCTCATCGATAGCAGGGTCCGCAACTCCCGAATCAGGGCTGCCTCGAATTGGGGGGTGTTGGGCATCGGTATCCCCGAGGGCAGGTAGAGTTGGATCAACTGAGTCTGGCGGTCTGGGGAAAATTTGACGCCGGTGATCTCCCCGAGTCCCATCACTTGGCGGTAGATGGGGGCATTTTTGTCCAAATCCAGGGCGCCGCCGATGAGCACCGAGGGCTGTTTTTCCCAGACGGGACGCAACGCCGACGCCACCTCTATCGGAGTGCAATAAAAGGTCAGGGCGCCGCGATCGCGATCGACCCCCACCCACCGCAACTGATTTTCAGATTGCCACTGATGCCAGAAGCGGTTCCAGGGAGAATCCGCCCCCTCGCTTTCCGCCAGGGAACAACTGCGGGACTCGGTGTCCTCCCCCGTTTCTTCTTTGAGGGCGGCAAACAGATCTTCGAGGATCTGCCGTTCCGCCTCGTCCAGGAGGTGGCACCCGTAGAGGTTGGGGGGGCGGGTGAAGGCAGACTTGATCAGGCGCACTTGGGCATCTTGGAGGAGATCCCGCCACTCCGGACGCCCGTCGATCAACTGTCGCCAGTCGGACCCGTGCAACCGGGCCGTGAGGCGATCGCGGGCCCGGCGTTCCAGGTCGTCGGCGCAGTCGAGAATCGTGGGGACGTCCGGGGGAAAATTGCCCCTGTCCCCCAGGCGATCGTCCAACCAGGCTTCCGGAGTGGTCAGCAGCAACCCTTGATAGTCCGCATCCGGCCAGCGATCGCCCCTGCGAATGGGCATCTCCATCAACCTCCAAACCTCCTCCCCGTCTCCGAGGTGTCGCAGTCGGGAGAACTCCACCGCCAACAAATGCTCGATGACCGCTTCCGGGGCGACGATGACGCTGGCTTTCCCCCAAACCAAAACGGGGATCAGGTAGCTGAAGCGATAGGAATGGTTGAGGCTTTCCGGCGGCACCCCCGTCTGGATCAGGGCACTGCGCCCCAGGCGCAAGGCGCGGGCCACCAGCCTCGCCATCGTCAGATGGTGGGGCCAGTCGATATCGCCGAGGGAATGCACGAAGCGGCGAAGCAGGTTGTGGGCTTCTACCTCAATCACAGGTGATGTCCGGGGAAACGGCTTCGGGGCGGGTGCCGATCCGGATCGTCGGGGGTCGGAATTCTGGCCTGAGTCCGGCACGGCAACTTCCATATTAGCCGGATCTGCAATTCTAATTTTTCGAGGCGATCGCCCGGAGGTCTGAAGTGAAGGGAGGGCGGCGGGCAAAAGTCGAGAGGCACGGGGGGTTTCGAGGAATCTGCGCTCCGAGTTCCTCGGGGCGGATCAGTGGGTTTCGTCAAAACTTTCGATAAATGCGATCGCGGCGGCGAGTTCGGGCAGCGAACTCTCGGTGGCCGGTTCGGACCGGGCGGACTCTAAGATCGAAGACGAGCCAATTTTGTCCATCTGCGGGTGTTGGTAAACGGTGAGAGTTTTTTGACTCGAATTGGTGAGTTGGGTGGCGGTGGGCCGGCGAAAAAACGATGGGATCGACTCGGAGCGGGTGCTGCGAACCAATTTTTTGATGTCGTTGACCCGGGCGATCACTTGACCCATTGCGCTCAACAACTGCGTCCGCCGTTCTGGTTTCAGGGACGAACTTTGGAGCTGCCGCAGCAACGTGACGATATTTTTTTGGGTCCCGGTGGCGTCGTCGAAGGGTAAAACCGCCATGCAACCGATGGGAAACAGGTCTTCCTCCCTGTCGGCGGCGAAGATGAGGGACGTGGTGCGATCGCCGACTTCCACGCTGGGGGGGCGGGCCATGACGGGAAATTCGCCGGCAATTTTTTGGTAGGTGGCCGCCAACACCAGGTTAGCCTCGTGGTCGAGGGGGGAATCGACGACGATCTGAACCTTTGGGCGAGTTTGGTTGAAGAACTTTTTCAACCTGTCGCGATCGAAATGGTAGACCTCGCTGTGGTCGCCGTTGGGGCTCAAATCCACCCACTCGCAGGAGATCTCCTCCGCTTTCAGGTTGAAGCGACACACTTGGTAGAGTTTGGCCCCCGTCAACGTGGCGCCCGACAAGTCCGCGCCGCCCCAGGAGGCGCGAATCAAGTTCGTCTGGGTCAAGTCCGCGTGCACCAAACTGGCCTTGATCAGCGTCGCCCCGTTCAGGTTGGCGCCGCAGAGGTTCGCGCCGCTCAAATTCGCCTCGCTCAGGTTGGCGGCGCTGAGGTCGGCGCCCCGCAGGTCGCTCCAGCGCAGGTTGGCGCCCCGCAGGTCGGCCCCGCTCAGGTTGGCGTAGGTGAGGTTCGCCTGCCGCAATTCCCCGTGGCAGAAGTCGCTTTTGGGCAAATTCGCCTTCACCAAGTCCGCCCCCCGCAGGTCGGCCCGTCGGAAGTTGACGGCGGCTCCGGAGGCCCCCCGCAGGTTCGCCCCGCTCAAATTGGCGTTGCCGAAGTTCGCCTGCTGGAGTTTGCTTTCCCGCAGGTCGGCGCCGTTGAGGTTGGCTTGGGCGAAGTTCGCCTTGTGCAGTTTGGCCCGGATCAGTTCGGCTCGGATCAACAGGGCCCCGACGAGTTGGGCCTCGCTCAAATCCGATCGCACCAAGTTGGCGACGTTGATGGTCGCCCGGTTCAAAATCGCCCGGGTGAGGTTGGCGCTGCTCAACCGGACGACGTTGAGGTTGGCGTCGCTCAAATTGGCTTCGCTCAAATCGGCCGAACCCATATTGGCAACGCACAGGGAGGCGCCGCTCAAGTTCGCCCCCCTCAACACGATTCGGCTCAGATTCGCCTCGTTGAGATTGATGCCCTGAAAATCGCGTTTCCCGTCCCGGTATTGCTTGACAATTCCGTAAACTTTGACAAGATCGCTTTCCGAAACATCTCGGTTATTCTGATCGGTCATTCGATGTCGATCCCCCTCAAATCCAGGTCGAAACTTTCACTTTTAATTGTATTGATGATACCCCAAAAGGGTCTGACCCCTCGACCCACTGACCTCAGTAAAAGCTGGCGACGAAAGCGATCGCCTGCTCCGGAGTCGGCATCGCCAGTTGCCGGTATTGTTCGAGTTTGAGTCCGGAAACACCGATCGCCCCGGGGATATCGTTCAAGTTTCGACCGAATCCGGGATGGTTGTGAATGGTCAGATATTCTGTTGCCAAATTGCTCAAAATTGTTTGGGTCGGAGAATTAAAAAAGCGATCGCACTCTCCCACTTCTGACCGCCATTTTTCGGACAGCACCTCATCGTCCAGATGTCCGATTTTCCGCATCATATCCACCCCGAACTGCACGATTTGATTCGACAACCTCACCCCCATCTGGGAACTGTTGTCCGGGTTGAGCATCCGCAACGATTCCAGGATCGAAGTCCGGGTCGCCGTGGCGTCGGAAAAGGGTTCGATGGCGACGTAGGCGGTCAGAAACAGTTGTTCCTCCTCTTCTATCCTAAATGATAAGACTGTCCTCCGAGACCCCACGTCGATGCTGGGGGGCTGTTTGATAAACGGATGGTGGCGGACGATTTGGCGGTAGATGGCGGCGAGGACGCAGTGGGCGTCCGGGTCGAGGGGGGCGTCGATGCGAATTTGCACCGTGGGCGACTCGATGTTGAAGAATCGATAGGCTTCCTGGGGGCTGAAATGGCGAATTTGGCTGCCGTCGCCGCCGGGACTCAGGTCAACCCAGTCGCAGGTGATCTCGTCGGCCATCAGGCTGAACCGGGACACGCCGTAAAATTTGCTGCCCGTCAGGGCCGACCCCCTCAAGTCGGCTTCCGTCCAGTCGCTCTCGATCAAATTGGCCTGGGTCAAATCGGCGTGGATGGCGGTGGCGTTGAGCAAATTGGCACCGCTGAGGTCCGCGCCGCGCAAACTCGCCCCGCTCAGTTGGGCTGCCTCCAGGTTGGCTCCGCTCAGGTCTGCACCGCTCAAGTTCGCCCACCGCAAGTTGACACCGCTGAGGTTGGCACCCCGGAGGCGGGCTCCCTCGAGTTCGGCCTGTCGGAGTTCGGCGTTGCGGAGGTTCGCCCCCCGCAGGTCGGCCCGGGTCAGCTTCGCGCGCGTCAGGTTGGCCCCTTCCAGGTCGCCGAGGATGAGGCTGGCTTCGGACAGGTTGGCCCCCGACAGGTTGGCCTGTATCAAATCGCTCCGCCGCAGGGTGGCCTCCCGCAGGTCGGCTTCGGTGAGGTTCGCGCGTGTCAAATTGGCGTCGCTGAGGTCGGCCCGCATCAGTTCGGCCCGAATTAAGGAGGAGTCGATGAGGCTGGCTTTGCTGAGGTCGGCTCGAATCAGGTTGGCCACGTTGAGAACGGCTTCGTCCAAGTTGGCGCCGGTGAGGACGGCACCGCTCAATTTGGAGACGTTGAGTTTCGCTCGGCTCAGGTTCACCTCGCTGAGATTGGCGCCGCTGAAATTGGTGACGCTCAGAATCGCCCGGGTCAAATTTGCCCGACTCAGATTGACCCGGCTGAGGTTGGCTTCGCACAGGAGAATGGCGGGAAAATCCCGCTTTCCAGATTGATAGTTGAGCAGCAGTTCTTCGGCATCCATGCCCGTTTCGCTCCGGCCTGACGTCGGCAAATTCCAGTCTTATTCTATCAAAATTTCGCCGCCGCGTGGGAATCGAGCCGGCGGCTTTGTCTGGACGCTTGTCGGCGATCGCGCTCCCCCTTCATACCGGAAAATTCGCCCATTTTTGCTCGACTTAATTTTCCAATTCTTGATTTTTTATAAAAGTTTTTCGGGACGTTGCCGGGGGAGATATAATGTCCGAAATGACCTGGAAAGTTTGCAACCGAACGAGGGTCAAAAACAGTTAATCGCCCCGGAAGTTTTCGGATGAATATCGGTATTATCGGATTGGGTTTAATTGGCGGTTCCCTAGGGTTGGATTTGCGATCGCTGGGGGCAGATTCCGCAGAAAACGCGACTCCGGAAGGCTATCGAAAGCCAGGGCGGGTGTTGGGCGTCAGCCGCCGCCAGTCCACCTGCGATCGCGCCGTCGCCCTCGGTGCGGTGGACGAAGCGGACGCGGATTTGTCTTTGATGGCACAAGCCGATCTGATTTTCATTTGCACCCCCTTATCGGCGATCGCGCCGACCGTCGAACAACTTGTCGATCACCTCAAGCCTAATGCAATTCTAACGGATGTGGGGTCCGTCAAAACCCCCGTCGTCCGAACCCTGTCCCCCCTGTGGCCCAATTTCGTGGGTGGACATCCGATGGCGGGGACGGCCGAGAGCGGCATCGAGGCGGCTCAGTTCCACCTGTTCGCCGGACGCCCCTATGTCGTCACTCCCACCGAAACCACCCCCCCCGCAGCGGTGCGGGAAGTGGTGGCGATCGCCGAATCCCTCGAAGCCAAAGTCTACTCCTGCCCCCCCGAAGCCCACGATCGCGCCGTCGCCTGGATTTCCCACCTCCCGGTTATGGTCAGTGCCGGCCTCATCGCCTCTGTCGCGGGGGAAACCGATCCCGAAGTCCTCGATCTGGCCCACAAACTCGCCAGTTCCGGCTTCCGCGATACCAGCCGCGTCGGCGGCGGCAACCCCGAATTGGGCGTGATGATGGCTAAATACAACCGCGAAGCCGTCGTGCGATCGCTCCACACCTACCGCCAAACTCTCGACGAGATCGCCGATGCCGTGGTTCGGGAAGACTGGGGAGAACTTGAAAGGTATTTGACTGACACTCAAAAGGCGCGATCACAATTCAACCTGTAGGGTTTGACGGAATTGAATGGATCGTCCACAGATTTCGCAGATTGTCGCAGATTATTTGGTGTTGGGGTGAGTGGATCTGGGAAATTAATTGATAATTATCAATTATCAATTATCAATTATCAATTATTTAAGCGATACTTCCCCGCTTTCGGGCTTCCTTATAAGACGTGCCGACATTTTGCAGTCCGGCCCGGATCATTTCCTGTTCCAGCAGTGCGAAAAATCGGGAGCGATCGCCGCCCCGGACCACGGCCTGGTTGTGGGCTTCGGCGAGGGCGACGGGGTAGCCGTAGCCCTTGTACACTTGGGCCAGGGTCATGCCCAGGGCCGACTCGAACAGTCGGGAGTCCTCGGCTACCCAGGCGGGACACTCGATGCGGGCGATTTCCAGGCCGACGTTGACGTAGCAGAAATAGATGGAGTGGGAGCCGTAGAGGTCCAAAATGCGCGATCGCGACTGCCACAGGGGGCTGCGGTGGCCCGGTTCCAGGCGGGAAGACCACAGCACCCCGTCCCGCAGGGGTTCGCACACCTGGCAGGGGGCCTGTTTGATCCGCCCCTTGCGATCGACTGTGCCCAGGTCGGGGCAGTGGTGCAGGCAGTTGGGCTCCTCGTAGGGGCAAGCCTGGAACCGCAGGAAGGAGAGGGTTTCGGCGCTGCGGGAGGCGCTGACGTAGCCCAGCAGGGGGATGCCGGCCAGCCGCAGGAGCTCCCAGGCGCCCAAAATCGGCTCGATGATGCGATCGCGGGCCTCTCCGGGCAACTGTTCCAAAAACCAGTAGATCAGCGAACCGTCCACCAGGGCGAGGGTGGGGGCGGGGAGGGCGTTGTTGGCGATCACGAGCAGATCTTGGCCGATTTCGGCCAGGGCGACTGCTTCCGAGACGGTGCGGCGGTAGCCCATCCACTCCTCGGTGCGGATGCCCCACTGCCGGGAGATGTAGAGGTCTTCGGGGCGGTAAAAAATTTCGGGAACACTGTCGAGAACCGGGTGGCGACTTTGGCCATAATGGAGGATGACCCGGCTCACGTTGAGCAAGTAACAGTAGGCGATTTCGTGGGCGCTCGGGGCGATTTGGGAGCCGTCGGAGGCGAAGACGGTGTGGGCTTCTGGGGGGGTTTGGATGGCGGGCCGGCGGTCCAGCGGTTCCACGGGGGTGGCCGCGTTGAAGGGGATGCGGTGTACCCAGCGGGCCTGCCGCCTCACCAATTCTTCCTGGTGGGTCTGGGCTTCCTCGAACAGGGTTTGTGCCCGTTCCAGGCGATCGCGGGCCGCTTCCGCCTCCCGGGTCATGTGTTGGCTCATGCCCTGCATTTGGCGGGCAAGTTTTGTCAGGTCGAGCATGGGAAAATTGAGAACGCTGAGAACTCGGGTTAAACTCAATTATAGGTCCCAAAAGTGCATTTGATATTCTGAAGCTGGAAAATTGACTACACTGGAAACTAAACAACCCTCAGATCGACAAAAATAAATCCTCAAAAATTTGATCAAATTTTAAGGTTTTGAGTCTGAGAAATAACAACTTGAACAATTTTTGTATATCAGAATTTTGGCGTTCAGGAGTCCTGACATGACAGATTTTGCCGCACCCGTCCCGTCCGAACCGATCGACTTGAGCAATTGCGATCGCGAACCGATTCACATCCCCGGACACATTCAAGCCTACGGGTGCCTGTTGGTTCTCCAAGAACCCGAATTGACCATCTTGCAGGCCAGTGGCAACACCGACAAATTTTTGGGCCGGGAAGTCGAATCCCTGATCGGAAAAAATTTGGAGCGAATCTTGCCCAAATCGGAAGGCAAAAAAGTGGTTCAGTTCGTCCTCCAAAATGATTCGGGACACTTCGGACCCTTCACACTCGACCCCGGCGATCGCAAAAAAATTGGCAAATTGACCGCCACCCTGCACCGCCACGACGGCCTATTAATTTTTGAGGTGGAACCCCATGTCAAAACGGAATATAATCGCCGTTTCGGTTTTTACTCCCGGGTCAAAACCTCCCTCTCCAACATCGTCAACAAAAATACATTTGAAGAGTCCGTCGGCTATTTGGCGGGGGAAGTGCGGGCGCTGACCGAATACGATCGCGTCATGATTTATCGCTTTGAAGAAGACGGCAGCGGCATCGTCGTGGCGGAGGACAAACGGTCCGATCTCGAAACCTTTCTCGGGTTGCACTATCCCGCCTCCGACATTCCCAAACAGGCGCGGGAACTCTACTATAAAAATTGGGTGCGAATGATCGTCGATATCAATTACGAACCCGTCCCCATTTTCCCCGCCCACAATCCCGTCACCTCAGCCCCCCTCGACCTCAGCCACGCCATTTTGAGAAGTGTCTCGCCCATCCACATCGAATACCTTCAAAATATGGGGGTTTCCGCTTCCCTGTGCATCTCTTTGATTCACGACAAAAAACTCTGGGGCATGATCGTCTGTCACCACTACAGCCCCAAATTTGTCCCCCACGAATTGCGACAGGCTTGCGAACTGTTGGGGCAATTTATGTCCGTGGAATTGTATCGCCAATATCAAAATAATTGGGAACGATACAAATCCAAAGTCAAAGAGATTCAACACCTGTTCAGACAAAAATTGTCCGGCCGGGAATCCAATGTCATCCGTCAAATGATGCAGATGATCCACCAAAGCGGCGATCGCCTGCTAGAATTGGTCAATGCCCGGGGAATCGTCATCTGCTTGCAGGGAAAACTGTCTCACTGCGGGGAAGTTCCCTCCCCGGACGATCTGGAAAATTTACTCTGCTGGCTGCGGACCTATCACCGGGAAGAAATTTTCTATACCGACCGCCTCGGCTCACTCTATTCCCCGGCTAAAAATTACACCCAGAAAGTGGCGGGTTTGTTGGCGATCTCGATTTATTTGGATCGGGTGACTTATCAAATTATTTGGTTCAGGCCGGAACGGGTCCGCACCGTCACCTGGGGCGGCAACCCCAACAAACCCGTCATCAAGGACGGAGGCGGGGAGGTTCGCCTGTCCCCCCGCAAATCCTTTGAAGCTTGGAAAGAGACGGTCAAGGGCCGCGCTGAACCTTGGAATGAACTAGAGATCGCGGCGGCTGCGGAGTTGAGAAATAGCCTCATGTTGGCTGTTTTGCAGTTTTCCCATTTTGCCCTCGAACAAGTCGCCAAACGGGCGGAAACGGCGAACCGCGCAAAAAGCGAGTTTTTGGCGAATATGAGCCACGAAATTCGCACGCCGATGAATGCCATTTTGGGGTTTTGTGACCTGTTGCAGGGGATGGTGGAGGACGAACAGCAACGCGGTTATTTGGATGCGATCGCGGCTGGAGGGCGGGCGCTGACGGCCCTGATCGACGACATCCTTGACCTGTCTAAAATTGAGGCGGGGAAACTGGAACTCCAGTACGAACCCGTCGAGTTGCGGGTGTTGATGCAAGAGATCCGACAGATGTTTTCTCCCACGGCGATCGCCAAGGGTGTATCATTGCAAATTGATGTCGAAGAAACCGTCCCCACCGCCATCGAATTTGACGAGGTGCGGCTGCGGCAGATCTTATTCAATACGGTGGGAAATGCCCTGAAGTTCACGGAAAAAGGGTCGGTTCGCATCTGGGCTCGCACGTTTCAACCGGACGGCGATCGCCAAATTTACCTGGAAATTATCGTCGCAGATACCGGAATCGGGATTTCCCCCGACCAGCAAAAACAGATTTTTGAAGCCTTCGTTCAAAGTGAGGGACAGAGCACCCGCAAATATGGCGGAACGGGTCTGGGATTGGCGATTACCCGGCGACTCACTCACCTTTTGGGGGGAGACGTGACCTTGAAAAGTCAGTTGGGTGCGGGGAGTACCTTCACGTTTACCTTTCCCAATATTAAACTTGCCGAAAATGGCAATTCAAAAGCTGTTAAATTGACCGATAAAATTGATTTTAGTGGGCTGCAAACTTCGACAATATTGGTGGTAGATGACGTGCAGTCCAACCGCAATTTGGTCGCGGGTTACTTCGAGGGTACGGGACATCGCCTGCTGATGGCAAAAGATGGTTTGGAGGCGATCGCGATCGCCAAAACCGAACGTCCCGACGTAATTTTTATGGATTTGAGAATGCCGAATTTGGATGGAATTGAAACGAGCCTGCGATTGAAGCAAGATCGAAAAACTCGGAATATTCCCATTATCATGCTGACGGCTTCTGCGGTCGCCCAAGATTTTGAACAGAGTCAAAATCTCTGCCGGGGATATCTGCGAAAACCCGTCAGCAAAGCGAAACTCGGCGGCGTTTTGCGGGATATTTTGCCCCCCCGAAAATCCCACGTGCGATCGCCCCAAAAATGTGTCGCTCTAGAGTCGCGACCCACCCCCATAACTCCAGAATGGAAGGAAAAACTGTCCGAATTGAAGGATATTTTACAGCGGGAAGAGGAGACGAAATGGCGGGAATTGCGCGATCGCATGACCCAGAGACAGTTGCGATCGTTCCTGAAGCGACTGCAAACCCTGGCGGCGGATTATCCCTGGGAACCCCTGCAAAATTATGCGGCGGCTTTGGAGGAACAATTGACCGCTTTTGATTGGGATCGGTTGCCGGATACCATCGCACAGTTTCCCACCTTGAGGGAAATGCTGTACGGGGTACTTTCGGACGGTTAAATTCCCCCAAATTTTAAGTTCCATAAATCCCCCAACTTTGGGGGACTTAAGTATCGGGTGTGCTCCAGAATTGATACCGATTGGGCTTTTCTCCCCTCTCCCAAAATTGGGAGAGGGGCTGGGGGTGAGGGCGAGTGAAACCCAATATTGGAACTGCCACCCCCAAAACGCAAAAAGCGCCCCCCAATCGGGAGGCGCTTGGTTTAAACCGGCTTAAAAATTAGCCAATTTCGGGGGCAACGAAAGCCACAGTCTCGGACTCAGCAGAAGCCAAGTCGAGGGGGAAGTTGTGAGCGTTGCGCTCGTGCATGACTTCCAT